>JAYEKJ010000058.1:0-14066 GCA_034660975.1 Campylobacterota bacterium | reverse complement strand
AAGACGAACTCAGAGCGAAAAAATATTTACAAACTCTTCACTATACAACACTAGAGTATGAACCACTTGGAAATGTTACACCTGATTTTGTGATTGATGGCAAGATAGCTATTGAGGTGAGACGCCTTAACAAAAACTATATCAGTGATAATGGTCTTGTACATCTTGAAGATGTGGAGATACCTCTTAATACTCAAAATATAGATGAACTGCATGAAAACATTCAATTGATTATAAATGAAAAAAATAAAAAGATTGAGAAAAATTTTAACCTTTATGATGAGTGGTGGCTTATTTTGGTAGATTATATCACACACGCTATAAGTCATGAAAATTTTGAAAAAGTAAAACAGATGGGGTATAACAAACTAAAATTTACACGAGTTATCATCCTTTCCCCAGATGGGGACTTTAAGGCTTTAAAACTTTGATTTATTCCGAGGTGTTGTAAGAGGGTTTGATAACTCATAAATCATTTTTTACCTTTAAAAAAATCTGTTAGCTCTGTTGAAAACGGGAAGATAATTGTGTTTGTTTTATCACTAGAGATATCACTCATAGTTTGAAGATAACGCAGTTGAATCCCCAAATCATTTTCACTCAGTTTTTTTGCAGCAGCTAGGAGATTCTCACTCGCTTCAAGCTCACCCTTCGCATTGATAACTTTTGCTCTACGCTCCCTCTCTGCTTCTGCTTGTTTTGCAATAGCACGAACCATACTCTCATCTAAATCTATATGTTTTATCTCAACATTTGAGATTTTAATCCCCCACGCATCTGTTTGTTTATCTAAGATTTCTTGAATATCAGCATTAAGTCTCTCCCTATCTGCTAACATCTCATCGAGTTCATGACCACCAAGAACTGAACGGAGAGTCGTTTGTGCTAGTTCACTTGTGGCTGCATAAAAATCCTCCACTTGAATAATCGATTTTTCTGGGTTAAGTACACGAAAATAAACAACAGCATTTACATGAACTGATACATTATCATGTGAAATAACATCTTGTGTGGGAACATCAAGAACAATGGTACGCAAATCAACTCTCACCATCTGCTGAATAAAAGGGATAAGTATAATAAGTCCCGGACCTTTTACCCCAGTAAATCGCCCAAGTGTAAAAACTACACCCCTCTCATACTCTCGTAAAATACGAACAGCCATCGCTAAAAAAATGATGGCAATAGTAACGATATACACCACTGTTATAGGCAAATCAAAATACATAATCTACTCCTTAATCGGTTTAATTTTTAAAATAAGACCTAAGAGTTCAGTAACTTCAACTCTTTGTCCAACACTTAACTTATCTTCACTTGTAGCACTCCATATCTCACCATGACAACGGATAAGATAGCTCTTCTCTTTAGATTCTATCACCTCTGCAATACTTCCAATCATCTCCTCAACACCGGTAAGCACCTTAGCAGAGCGTGAACTTAAAAACAGTTTCATCACAAAAATAAAAAACACAACACTCACAAGAGTAAAAGAGACAATGAGTGGGATAGAAACAGCACTTCCAAGTGTCTGTGAATCAAAAAGTAAGATTGAACCAAGGGCAAATGAGATAACCCCACCAATACCCAAAATCCCAAACCCAGCGATAAACAGTTCTGAGACCATAAAAGCTATCCCTAACATAATTAACAATAATCCTGCATAATTAAAAGGGAGCATATTAAGTGCATAGAGTGCAATCACTCCAGAGATTACACCAATAACACCAGGAACTATCGCACCAGGGTTCATCAACTCAAAAAATATCCCATATATCGCTAAAAGTAAAAATATATATGCCATATTTGGGTTAGTAATGATAGATAAAAAACGGGTTTTAAAATTGGCTTCATAATTAAGTATGATGGCACCTTTTGTGTGAAGAATCATCTCTATGCCTAAGACTTTAACATTTTTTCCATCTAGTTTATTTAAAAGCTCGGAAGTATCATCCGCCATAAAATCAATCACACCAAAGGCAAGAGCATCCTCAGCAGATAAACTTTTAGCCTCTTTTACAGCTTCTAATGCCCAAGAAACATTACGATCATTTAACTGAGCTAAACTTTTTATATAAGCCATAGAATCATTAATAGCTTTTTTTCAAGGCTAGATACAGCACTAAGATTAGAATCTTTACTTTTTTGTGTTGGCATCAAGTTAACTGGAGTCGCTGCACCGAGATTCGTCCCCGGTGACATAGTGGCTATATGTGAAGCATAAAGTAGATAAGTTCCAGCACTAGCAGCTCTTGCACCTTTGGGAGATACATAACTCACAACAGGGATAGAGCTATTTGTAATCTCCTGAATCATCTCTCTCATAGAGCTAGAGAGACCACCGGGGGTATCTAACTCTATAAGTATCATCTGAGCATCTTTACTTAATGCGTAAACCATCCCCTCTTTTAGATAATTACTACTCGCAGGAGAGATAGCACTTTTTATCTCTAGTTTTACAACCGTAAAAGAGCTAGAATAAAGTGGTAAAGTCAACAAAACAAACAAAAGTATTAAGTGCTTCATTTCGCCCCACCCCTTTATTGTTATGAAAAATCTTATTCCTATTTAACTTAAACCCGAATTAAGCAATAGAGAATTAAAAATTTAATCTATCATTGTAACCAAGGTAAATTTTGTAAATTCCTATTGCATAATTCGGGTTAAAGTTTATTTAGGGGTTTAAGACTATATTTTTAATAATTTCAAATTTGAGGTGTATTTTTATTCTATTTTTTACTTTTCCCCACTAAAATCCCACCAATCACAATAAATCCTATCCCCACAAATGTTAGAGCATCAGGAAATGCATCACCTAGCATCCATCCAAACCCTATGGCAAAAGGGATATTGGTATAACTAATTACACCTATGATACTTAGATTTGAAGCACTATATGCTTTTGTAAGTAACCACTGAGAGATGGTTGCTGTTATCGCCATAAAAATTATCAAAAGCCAAACTGAGATTTTATCAGGAAAGGCAAATATAGGAAATAAAAAATCTAGAGATTCAGGGCTATCAACATAAGGTGCAACTAAAAAAAGTATTGCTGGTAAAAAACTTCCAACAAATACAAAAGATAAAACAATCACCCTAGCATCATAAATATCTTTAATCTTTTTGATAGTTGTGTAAGCTGCTGCTGCAAAAAATCCACCAAGAATCCCTAAAAAATACTCATAAGTTATAGTAAGTCCAAAAGGTTTTGTGATAAGAATCACCCCTAAAAAACCTATAAGAAGTGCAAAAATTGTATTTATACTCAGATGCTCTTTTAAAATATAATAAGCGAGTATTGTCACAAAGAGGGGTGATGTTTTATTTAGAGTAATCGCCTCACCTAATGGAATCACTGTTATGGTATAAAAGAAGAGAATCATCGCTAAAAAACCATAAAGCCCCCTCATAAAAAGTAGATGGAATTTCCCACCACTAAGAGTTGGTGCAGTATGTTTTAGAGCATAAAGTATGATTGCCACACCTATAAGGTTACGGTAAAAAACCATCTCTAATGCACTTAAATCATCTGCTAGTAATTTTGCAACTGCTCCATTCATCGCTGAGAACAGAGCTCCTATAAGCATAAATAATACGCCTCTATCTATATTTTTTAACAATCTTTTCCTTTTAGGGTGCCCTTTACAAACTCTAATGCTTTTGGATTCACAAATGCCAACTCATACCATTGCTTTCTTGGTGCAATAAGGTTTAATCTTTGTGGGTTTGAACTTCTCGATATCGCTACATAAAACTGAGATGGTGCAAATATCTCATTTGTCTCAATTATCAAATCAGAGATTGACATCCCTTGTGATTTATGTATTGTAATCGCAAATGCAAGTTTTATTGGGTACTGATAAATACTAAATTGATTCTCCTCAACTATCTCTTTTTTACCCTCAATAGTTTTCTCCTTCCACATAGTTTTACTCTGAGCAACAACTTCAAGTTTAACAACTTTACCATCAGCTTTTTGAACAAAGATATGACTAGAATCATGATTTACTACAACTCCTCTCTCACCATTAAAATAGTTCCAAGCATTTCTAGTAAATAAAACTGGAGCACCCACTTTTAACTCCAACTCTTTTTCGATTCTGGCATCACCCATATATCGCTCTATCTCAATATCTTTTACAGTTTTAAGATGTTTAATAACTTGTGCCTCTTTTGTAAATGGCTCCTCATCTATATGTTTTAACTGCTCTTTATTATGAAAATCTGCTGAGGAGTTTTTACCAAAAAGAAAAGTAAATTCACTCAAATTTGTTGGTAGAGGTTTTATATACTCATTGAGTTGATTATGGATAGATTCATCTATAAATCCGTATCGTACATTATGAAGCAACTCTATAAAATGCTTATCATCAGTTCTATAAATATGTGTTAACTCTATCGTCTCAAACTCAAAATCTCTCCAAGATTCAGATTCAAAAGCAAACATAACCTCATCATACCCTCTAACAACAGGGGGAAGTTGTAAAAAATCCCCAACCACTAAAAGTGAACCATTAAATTCACTCTGCTCTAATCTTAACTTTATCATATCAAACAAAGAATCACTCACCATAGAGATCTCATCTATCACAACTAAATCGATAGAGTGAATCAGTTTTTTAACTTTCTTTTTAACTTCATATTTCCCTTTAGATTCTAAATCCTCTATATTTGAGGCAATTCCAAGGTCAAAAAAACTATGCAGAGTTTGCCCATTTATCAATGTTGCAGCCATACCTGTTGATGCTAGTTTTGCAACTTTTTTTGCTTCATCTTCGAAACCTTTTATCACATCTCTTGTGATAGTTGTTTTACCAACCCCAGCCCCACCAGTTAAAAATATATTTTGTTTTGATTTTAGTTTATCAATAGTAACACTTAAATAATTCATAAAAAAGATATTAGCAATAATAGCTATAAATATAGATAAATTATTGTAGAATCACGAAAATTAAACTAAGGACATTTTAAATACAATGCAAAGAATTTTAATAGTAGAAGACAATAAAACACTTGCAAAGCTTATGGCCAAAAAAATTTCAGAATCTTTAAAATTTGAAGTTGATGTCGCTTACAATTTACATGAGACAAAACTATTTTTAAGAATGCACAAATATTTTGTAACTTTACTTGATCTTAATCTACCAGATGCTCCAAATGGGGAAGTGGTTGATTATGTTTTAGAGCATGATAATCATGCCATTGTTTTGAGTGGAAATATAGACAAAAACTTTAGAAAAGAGATGCTTAAAAAAAATATAATTGACTATGTTTATAAAAGTGGCATAAATGATATAAATTATATTATTCAAATGATTCAAAGACTAGAAAAAAACCAAAAACATAAAATACTTGTTGTTGATGATTCTATGGTTATGAGAAAACAACTTAAAAACTTACTAAATAATCTATTTTTTGATGTAATAACTGTTGCTCATGGGGAGGAAGCTCTTGCAATGTTAAAAACTGATTCAGACATTTCAATGGTTATTACAGATTATAATATGCCTGTTATGGATGGGTTTGAACTCACTAAAGAGATTAGAAAATCTTATGCAAAAGACAACCTTGCGATTATCGCTTTATCTTCAAATCAAGATGATGAGATAAATGCAATGTTTTTAAAGTATGGTGCTAATGATTTCATCAAAAAACCTTTCTCTAAGGAAGAATTTTCATGTAGAATCAACAACACCATAGAAGCGATGGAAAATATAAACATCGTTACAAACCATGCTAACCGTGATTTTTTAACAGGATTGTATAACCGTAGATACTTTTTTAACAGTATGCAAAGTTTTATAGATAATACCCCTGATAGTTCTCATAATTTTGCAGTTGCAATGATAGATATTGACCATTTCAAAAAAGTAAATGACACTTATGGACATGATACTGGGGATAAGGTTATTGTCCATTTATCAGAGATTCTATCTTCATCTACAAAACATAATGATATGGTTGCAAGATTTGGTGGTGAAGAGTTTTGTATAGTTTTAAAACATATTACGCACTCTAATGCAGTAGATATTTTAGAAAGAGTTAGAAAAGAGGTTGAGATTGGTTGTGTTTATTCAGATAAGAATGAGGAGATTAGATATACTATCTCTATCGGTGTTGTGATGGATGGAGATGGGTCTCTTGAAGATACTATAAATGAGGCAGATATGATGCTTTATAAAGCTAAACAGAGTGGTAGAAATATGGTAGTTTTCGATTCATAAATATCTCAATAATATAATAATGTGGAGGTTACACTATGGCAAAAAAATATATAATTTTAGATACAGAAACAACAGGAACAGGTGAAAAAGACAGAGTGATTCAGCTCGGTTATATGGTTTTAGGAGCTAAAGAGATAGAGGTTCATAATGAGTTTTATAGCTCAGATATACCTATCAGTTTTGGTGCTATGGAGGTTCATGGAATCACCCCTAGTATGATAGAGGGGAAACCTGCTTGTAAAGATGGGGATTCATATAAAAGACTACTAGAGTTAAACACTCCTGATAACTATATGATAATCCACAATGCCCCTTTTGATTTAGGTATGCTTGAAAAAGAGGGTTTTGACACTCAAATGAAAGTGATTGATACTCTTAGAGTTGCTAAACATGTTTTTCCTGATGAGGAAGCTCACAGACTTCAATATTTCCGTTATAAAATGGAACTTTACAAAGAGGAAGATAAAGAGGCAAAAACTCTTGGAATCGTTGTAAAAGCTCATGATGCTATTGGTGATGTTTTAGTTTTGAAACTATTTTTATCCAAACTAAAAGCTGAAGTGACTTTACAGTTTCCAGATGAAAATCCTGTTGAGAAGATGCTTGATTTAACAAATACTCCAATCCTTATAAAAACTTTTAAATTTGGAAAACATAAAGATAAAACTTTAGAAGAGGTAGCAAAAGATGATGCTGGGTATCTCAGATGGATGTTAAAATCTATGGATAATCTTGATGATGATATGAGATATTCAATCAACACTGTACTTGCTTAATGAACAGATTTGTAGCCACAGTTCTTAGTATAGAATCAACGCAGAATCTAAATATTGTAGAGTTTAGTTTTTTCGATGAGATTCTAACTATGATGAGTTTAGATTTGAACCCAAACATTAAGATTGGTTCAAGCGTTGAATTAACTTTAAAAGCTACACAGATAACAATTGCCAAAAATTTTAATGGGATGGTGAGTGATTCAAATCAACTCTCAGCTCAAATCAAATCACTAGGTAATGGTCAGCTTTTAAGTAGTGTGGAGTTAAGTGTTCATAACACAACACTTGAATCTATTATCACTCTTAAAGATTCTAAAAAGATGAATTTACAAATAGATGATGATCTCACTATTTTTATAAACCCTAGTGAACTCTCAATAGTAAGTATTTTAGATGATTGAGCAGATTCTTCAACTAGATTTCACCCCTTTTTTAATCTCTTTTAAACTAGCAGGAATCACAACTCTTATTTTATTTGTTCTATGTTTACCACTTGCTTGGTGGCTCTCTCAAACCTCATCAAAATCAAAACCAATCATAGAAGCAATAACTGCTCTACCGATAGTTTTACCACCATCTGTTTTAGGATTCTATATACTTTATGCCCTCTCTCAAAACTCCCCCATAGGTGCTTTTTTTGATGAGTATTTTGGTGTAAAATTAGTTTTTAACTTCACTGGTATTGTGATAGCGAGTTGTTTTTACTCCCTCCCCTTTATGGTACAACCTTTACAAAATGGTTTTGAATCAATCAACAAAAATATGCTTGAAGCCTCTTATGTAGCTGGAAAAAACAAACTTCAAACGATTCTAAAAGTAGCATTACCAAATATGAAACCAGCAATTTTAACTGCCATAATCGTAACTTTTGCCCACACAGTTGGGGAGTTTGGTGTAGTTTTAATGGTTGGTGGAAGCATACCAGATGAGACAAAAGTAGCATCAGTTGCGATATACGAGATGGTTGAGATGATGGACTACGATTCTGCTCATATTTATAGTGGGATTATGCTTATTATGAGTTTTATAGTTTTACTAAGTGTATATACTTTTAACTATAAACAAAATAAAAAATTTGGAATTTAGATGAGATACTTAGCACTAATTTTTATACTGTTATTTAGTGGGTGTAGTATAAAAAACTACGAACATACCCAAAGTAAAATCATAATCATAAAATCACCACTAATCAAATTTTCAGACTTAGGATATATCAGAAATAGTGATGATAAAATAAGTCTTGAACTTTTTATGGCAGGAGTAAGAATCCAAAAAATAGATATAAATCATCTTATCTGTGCAGATGAGGGTTGTATGACTAAACGAGGATTTAACAAAGATTATCTAAACAAAAACTACCCTGATGATTTACTTCAAAATATACTTTTATCTCGTCCAATTTTTGATGATAAGAATCTAATAAAAACCGATGATGGTTTTGAGCAAAAAATCATTGGAAAAAATATAGATATTATTTATAAAGTATCCCCTACTATCACCTATTTTAAAGATAAGAAAAACAGGATTATTATTAAAATAAAAGAGATACAATAAAGGAAATAAGAGATGATTAAAAATCTAGAAAGTTATATAAATCTACTCCACTCCAATAAAACACTCATTACAGAACTTTTTGAAAAAAGAGATATTGATGTTTTTATTACAGATGTGATAGATGATATTAATGTTGATTTTGAACTTCTTTATAAATTAAGAGATAGTGGATTAATTGAACTAGGTGAGAGTAATGTATATCTCAATGACACTTTTGTACAACTCTTTGAAGAACTTTTAGGAACAGATAGAGAGATACGAATCAAAGATATTGCTGAAAATTTAGATCACCTTACCCATATCATAGGAATATATCGAGATGAGAATCAAAAGCACCTACAATCTAAATCTATTAGAGATATCAAAAAATATTTAAAAAGAATCAACAAGTCACTTATCAATACATTTCAGATAATCAATGAGAGAGTGATTTTAGAGTACCAAAACCAAAGTGACCACTACACAAAACTCAAAGAGTTAAATCGTTACAGTCAAAAAATAGATGAGCTAATAGACGCTGAGAAACAGATTCATAAGTTTCTAAAAATTGAGCTCAAACTACTCCAGAATATCCCAGATTCTGAACTTAGAATAATTATAAAAGATACAACTCAAACATTAAGAGGACTAAGAACATCTTTTGTTGAGCTACAAATGAAAGTAACTGAATATATCCACAAGTTTGATGAGAGAACATCTTTTGTAGAAAAAATATTTAAAATAAAAGAGTTGATTAAAAACCATGAACTTAAAACTAAAACAAATTTTATTCAATTACTGAGAACTACACCAACAGCACTCATCCATAATAAAAAAAGAGAGAGATTTGATACAAAAATATCAACTGAAATAATTTATGAATTTGATTTTAGAGACAAAGTAAAACTATTAAACAATAAAATCTCTTATGAAACTAAACTAAAAGTAAAAGCTCCGAAAATAGAGTTTATCGAGGATGAAACAGAGGAATCTGATGCTATAAATCTTTATACACTATTTGATGAGTTCAATGATTCTAATGTTGACCTTTTTAGTTTCATTGAACATAAAGAGTTTGAAACACTCCTTGAATTAGAGGATAAAATAGAACTATTTTTAAAAGTGATTTCGGAGTTTGATTCTGAGTTGGATATTGAAGATAGTCATATCTCAAAACAAGAGTATGAGATAGCAAAAGTATATATGAGAAAGGATTATTGATGGAAAAAAGATTAGAAAAAAATATTAGAGCCATATTTGAAAAATTATCACAAGGTGATTTTTTATCTCAATCTTCTATAAATACAGAAAATAAAAAAATGTATAGAATTTGTAGTGAAAACTATGATGAGCTGTATGAGTATTTTTTATTAATTGGCTTTGTACTTGAAAAAGGGGATAACTATTTTTATTTTTCAAAAAATGATTTAGAATTATCAGAGAAATATTTTAATAAAAAAATGACAGATATTCTTGAACTACTTGAACTTTTATCATTTATGGTCTCTTTTGATAATGATTTTAGTGTTGGTTCAAAAGTGAGTGTAAATGAACTTGTGATGGCAGTTGAAAAAAATATAGCACTTGATTCTAATCTTAAATCATTAAAATCACACAACAAAGAAACGATAAAAGAATCTTGTGAATCTATACTAAAAACATTTGTAAATGGTGGTGTTATGGAGCTAATTGATTCTTATACTGAGAGTTATAAAGCTTTAGAATCATTAGCATATATTATAAAATTTGCAAATGAACTTAAAATTGATATGGAGATAGCATAATGAGATTTAGTGAACTTCAAACCATAACCCTAATTAATAGTGCTGAGTATAGATACACAAATATTCATGTTGATGGAAATGTACTTTTCACTGGTAAAAATGGAACTGGAAAAACCACAATCATGCGATCACTACTTTTCTTTTTTATCGCTAAAGAGAAGAAAAAAGAGTATGGAATCATAAACGATAAAGATTTTAGAGAATACTATTTTCCTTACGAAGAATCATATCTTATCTACTCATATAAAACTGAACTCTCTAAGAATTTTGTTGTTGTTTTTAAAGAGAATAATCTTTTAAGATTTAAATTTTTTGCTGTTGATGATTATACAGATATTGATTTACGCACTATATTTATTGAAGATGGACAAACTCTTGGCTATTTTGAAGCATTTAGCAAATTTAGAGAGCATTCGATACAAGAGAGTGATATTATAAAAAGAAACTCCCACTTTATAGATATTTTATGTGCTCAAAACAATACAACTAAAAAAACAAACTTATCGATATTTACACTTTTTAAGACTAAAAAAGATTATCTACAAATCGGTAAAACTATCCAAAATATATTTTTAAACTCTAAGGTTGAATCTGAATCTATAAAAAATCTTCTTATCTCTAGTATAGATGATTCTAAAGAGATACATCTTGATATTATCCAAGATAGTATAGAGCGTTTTAATACTAAATATGAAAATATAAAATATTTTAAAGAGAACAATTCACTCGCTTCAAATATAGCAAATGCCTTTGATAAGTATGAAGGATTTCAATTTAACTTATCTGAGATAACAGCAAAGATCGTACTTAGAGAAGAGTATATTAAAAATGAAACTGTAAAAATCTCCCAAAACATAGAATCTCAAACTAAAATTTTAGAGGAAAAAAAACTTAGACTAGAAGATGTAAAAAATAAGTTTAAAAATCAAGAGAGTGATTTAATCGGAAAAATAAGTGTTAATTATGAGAAGATAAAAGAGTGTACAAAAAACGAAGAAAAATTCATAAAAAATGGGGCTAAAGATAAACTAGTTGAGTATCATAAACTAGCTATACTCAAAAATAAAAAAGAACAATTTGATAATGAATATAAAATTTTAGTAGGTGATTCTAAAGATAAAGTTCAAGAGTTTGATAATCAAAAAATAGAGATAATCAACACTTGCGATAGAGATATAAACACTCAATCTAAAGAGTTGATGCGATTAAAAGAGAATTTTCATCATGCTAAAGAGTTAAAAAACACTCAACTCAAAGAGATGATTGAAAAAATATCTATAAATCCAAATGAAGAGATAGAGGAGACTAAGGGTTTTATTGAACAATTAAAACAGCTAATCCATAAAAAAGAGTTAGAAAAAATAAAAGCTGAAAGTGAATCTATTGAGAATCAAGAGTTATTAGATATAAAACAGAATATACAATCTTTAGAAAAAGATATAAAAGAGTTAGAAAAAAACAATACTAATTTAAACAATGAGATGTTCGGTTTTGATAAAGATATTGAGTTTAAAAATAAAGAATTATCAACTAAACTAGAGATTCAATCACATAAACATGATGCTGATGCTTTAGTTATAAAAAATAATATCATCACTTTGGAAAAAAAGGTAAACTTTAAAAAAGAGAGTTTCATCTCATTTTTACAAGAGAGTAATCATCCCAATAAAAACAAACTCTTTACAATCCTCAAGGATGAGATTCTAATATCAACAAAACTAAATCCAGTTATGAAAAATAAGCAAGAAAATTCACTCTTTGGGATTGAGATTAATGTTGATGAGATTATAGATATAGATAAACTAAAATTAACTTTACAAGAGCATAAAGATGAACTACTAAACCTAGAATCTAAATATGAAAATCTTAAAATATATATAAAAGATGAAAATGCTAAAGAGTTGAAAAATATAGAAAAAAATCGTACAAAATGTAGAAACTCTATATCTGATAATGAAAAATCTATTTTAAGATTAAAAGGTGAGATAAATGCTTTTATGATTACTCTAGCAGATTTAGAGGAGACTCTTATAGCCTTTAGAGATAATTTTGTAAAAGATATTGTTGGCAAAATAACTGAGTATAAAAAGAGAATAGAAAATGGCACTTTAAAAGCTAAAGAGATAGAAAAAAACTTGGAATCTGCTATAAAAGAGCAAAAAGAAAAAAGTGATGCAATTACAGAAAAACTAAGTAAAACCTATGAAATTGATAATGCTAGAATCAACAAACAAATTGAAGATATAGATGAGTATAAAAGAACTTCCCTTGCTAAAATCAAAGACAATAAGACAGCTATGCTCAAAAAGAGTGGTATTAGTGAAGAGATTATAATAACTCTGAGTTCTAAAATTGAAAAACTTAAAGAGATGATTGAAAAAATAGAATCATATAAAGATGTTGTAGATGATTATATACATATCAAAAAAAATCTTCTTGATAATCTCCCTATATTTATAAAAGATAAAAAAAGTTATGAAAATAAAAAAGCAGAACTTACAGAGATATATGAAGTTGACAAAAAAAGATGGGAAGAGATTTGCAAAAACCACTCAAACACTATACTAAAACTTAAAAAAGAGATTGAGGTTTTTGATGATGATTTAGTAAAATACAAAAGCTTTGAAGAGGATAATAGTGATTTTATACAAACAGTAAAATTAGATAAAACGATGTTTGAAAAGATACTAAAAAATAGCTCATCATTTAAGGATGATACTATTGATAATCTTTGTATAAATTTTGGTGCAATTGATAAAGAATTAATTAAAATCACAAAAAAACTCTCTCAAGATATTACAACTTTTTACAATGGACTTAACATAAAAGAGGTATTCAATCTCTATATAAATAAAAATAATAGTGATTCTGAACTACTTAATGTATCAAAAAGTTTTCATGATTTTATCATAAAAGATAAAATTGAACTCGATATTAGAGAGAGTAAAAAAACTTTTTCTATGCAGATAAATAAAGTGATACAAGATATTGATGAGTTAAAAAGGGGAACATCTATCGTTTCAAAAAACATCTCTGAGATAAACTCCGAACTAAAACATCTTGATGAGATTGAGGTGATTCGTGAGTTTAGTATGAGAGCAGAACCTAGTGATAATATAGTCCTAATAAAACTAGATAATTTACAAAAAATCTATGAAAAATATGAGATAGTTGCTGAAGATTTAGGGCTTGGGTTATTTTCCTTTACTGAGAAAAGTAAAAGTGTTAATCCCTTGGGAAAAAAAGCAGACTTAGAAATTTTTGAAGCACTAAAAAGCCTAGGTGATTCTATAACAGATAACAACAGTAATAAAATTGAGATTAAAGATTGTTTTGAATTAGAGTTTAAAGTGACTGAAAATAACAATAAAGGTGTTTGGACGAAAACTCTTGATGGAGTTGGCTCAGAGGGTACCGATGTGATAGTAAAAATCATGATAAATGTTGCTCTTTTATCTTTGATTAAAAAGAAAACTATCACCAATGATGTAAATCTATTTTGTTTGATTGATGAGATAGGCAAACTTCACCCTCAGTATCTAGCAAAGCTATTAAAATTTGCTAATAATAAGAATATCTATTTTATAAATGGAGTTCCAACAGATATGCTGATAGGGATGTATAGAAGTCACTATAAACTCAAAAAAGATAAAGAGGGAATCACCTCTGCTGTAAGAGTTTTATATAAGAACTATAAGGCTGAGTAGTGGCTAGTATATCCGATGGTGCTGTTAAGATTATACTTAAAC
>JAYEKJ010000057.1:14199-39216 GCA_034660975.1 Campylobacterota bacterium | reverse complement strand
CAGAAGTTAAAAACTACGAAGTGACTAAAAAACCAACTCAATCTATCTTGAAAAAAGATACACAACAAGCGTATATATATTTTGGTTCACCATATAATATGGGTGTAGATGATAAAGATTATTATAAAGCTAGAGTTGCTACTTTTATCCTTGGAACTGGTGGTTTTGGAAGCCGACTTATGGAGGAGATAAGAGTTAAGAGAGGTTTAGCTTATTCAGCGTATGCAAGAGTGAGTGTTACAAAATCTAGTAGCTATTTTACAGGTTACTTGCAAACAAAATTAGAATCTTTAGAAGAAGCACAAACAACTGTAAATGAAGTGATAGCAGATTTTGTAAAAAATGGTGTAACAAAAGAGGAGTTGGCTCAAGCTAAAAAGTTTTTATTAGGTTCTGAGCCATTAAGAGTTGAGACGATGAGCCAAAGACTCAACCGTACATTTATGGAGTACTATAAAGGGTATGAACTTGGTCACTCTGCTAAAGAGTTGAAAAAGATAGAGAATCTTAAACTAAAAGATTTGAATAAATTTATAAAAGAACATACTGAGATTAATGACTTGAGTTATGCGATAGTTACGAAATAAATATCAATAATATGACAATCTGACATACTTTTTAATAGTTTGTGATTTTTTTGTATAATGTGAGTATTCCTAGCCATTACTGGCTAGGATAAAATCGCTGTAAGGGGGTTAAGATGAAATATCTTAACGCTCTCCTGCAAGTTTTGAATATTATTTATATAATAATCAAGATTCTTCAGGAGTTAGGCTAGAGGGTAACAGCCCTCTAACTCTTGACAGCGATTATAACACAAAAAAGGAAAATCATGGAAACTTTAGAAGATGTGGTGTTAACACTTATTATTGTTATTATGTCGTTTATGATTGGTAATCTTTATAAACGAGTTAAAAAGTTAGAAGAAAAAAACAGTTAAATTATTATGAAACTTACAAAAGATATATCTACAAAATATGAAAAATTAGGGATAAATTCTTGGTCTGAACTCTCCCTTATCATCCCCCACTCCTATGAAGATTTTCGTCCTCATGAAAAACTAGAGATTCATAAAGCACAGCTTATAGATGCAACAGTGGAATCAGTTTTTAAATCTCCAAACTCTATACAAATCACTTTTTTTGCTCATAATTTTGGTCACAGTGTTATGGGAGTTCTTTTCCGTCCTAAACCTTATATGATGCATCAGTTTAAAGTTGGTGATAGAGATTATTATTATGGGATGATTGAGTGTAAAACTGGGCAGTGCAGTATGAATATGCCTAGAAAAATCACCACTATTGGTGCTATTACCCCTAAATATAAATCAGCTTTAAGAAGTGATGTTATGGGTCGTTTTGTTACAAAGAACTTAACAGTAGAAAACTTAGAATCTGAGGGTTTACCTAGAGATGTAATAGATGAAGTTTTAAAACTACACTTCCCTAGCGATGAAAATTTAGAGCCAAATGGATTAAGTGAAGAATCTATTAAGAGTTTAAAATATATTGAACTGTTTTCATATATGAAACAATTAGCTACAAAAAGAAGATATTTTAAATCATTAGTTCAAAAAAATGCTAGATATGATGATTGGTTAAAAACTCTCCCCTTTACACTCACTGATGAGCAGATAGATACTATTGAAGATATAAAAAAAGATTTTGCAAAAGATGTCGCTTCAAAGAGGATGATAGTTGGTGATGTTGGTAGTGGTAAAACTATGGTTATTTTAGCAAGTGCTGTTATGATGATGCCAAATCGTTCTATTTTGATGGCACCAACAACAATTTTAGCAAATCAACTTTTTGAAGAGGCAGAGAAATTTTTGCCAAATATAAAATCTATTTTGGTAACAAATAAAACGAAAAAAATAGATTTGAATGAGTTTGATTTTATTATCGGTACCCATGCTTTACTCTATCGTGAGTTGCCAGAATCTGCATTGGTTATGGTGGATGAGCAACACCGTTTTGGAACACAGCAGAGAAATTTATTAGAAAAGTTGGTAAGTGATGGGGAGAAAAAACCTCACTATTTACAGTTCTCAGCAACACCGATTCCTAGAACACAAGCTATGATAGAGACTGCTCATATAGATGTTTCTCTTATAACCTCTACACCATTTACAAAAGATATAGATTCCAAAGTGATTCATAAAAGTGATTTCAAAGATTTAATATTGCATATAAAACAAGAGATAGAGAAAAATAATCAAGTTTTATTAGTTTATCCATTGGTTGAGCAGAGTGAAGCGATAGACTATCAAAGTATTGATGAGGCTCGTGGGTATTGGGAGAAAAACTTTGATGATGTATATGTTACTCATGGAAAAGACAAAGAAAAAGAGCAAGTACTTTTAGGGTTTAGAGAAAAGGGGAAGATTCTTATAGCTACAACAGTTGTAGAGGTTGGAATCTCTTTGCCTAGACTTACAACAGTAATTATAGTTGGAGCTGAGAGGTTGGGGCTTTCAACTTTGCATCAGTTAAGGGGTAGGGTAAGTCGTACAGGTTTAAAGGGTTATTGCTATCTTTATACAAATCAGAACTCTTCAGAGAGACTTGATAAATTTGTGGAGACTAAAAGTGGTTTTGATATTGCAAATTTGGATTTGAAGTTTAGGAAAAGTGGTGATCTACTCAAAGGGAGTTCTCAAAGTGGTAATCAGTTTAAGTGGGTTGATTTGTCAGAGGATGAAAAAATTGTTAAACGGGTAAAAAATGATTTGAGTATATTTAGTTCTAACACAAAAGTGTAAGAACTAAATAGGGTAGAGTAGTTTTTAGTAAAGTCCAAATTTAGCATTTGATTTTTTGAAAAGAACACGAGTTTTACCTTCGTTATCTAAGAAAATTTCAAATATTTTATCGCTATCTTTTAGATCTTGAAGTACATCTTCAACCTCACGAGGTTTATAAAGATCAAGCTCAACTGGAACTATCTCATCTTCCATAGCCTCAGCTTCCTCTTTAACATCTATAGATTCAGCCTTAGCTTCGTTGATACCAATTTTATGATACTCAGTATCTCTGTCGTGCATTCTTCTCATAGCTTTTTGAGCTCTTGAAATTGCTAAATCGATAGCAGCATATAAATCACCATCGTTTTGTTTGATAACGATAGAGTTTTTGTGAGCAAGGTTGATAACAAACTCTACAACAGAGTGTTCTTTACCTTTTTTAGTTTGAGTAGAAGCTATAACATTAACTGAGATAATATCCATATTGTACTTGTTAAGAGTTTCGATTGATGTGTTCATGTGTGCTTTAATAGCATCTGTTAATTCTAATTGTCTTCCAGTAAGTGAAATGTTCATCATATGTCCTTTTAATTGTTTAGGAAAATATTATATCATTAAAATGTTTATTTGTTATAGCTTTTGAATAATTCTTCTAAAGTATCGAATCGGCTCGGTAACTATGGTTGAATCACTTAGGGATACTGTTATATCCATTAGTACAGAACCATTTTGTTCTGGGGTAGTTATGTTGAAATATTCACTACAACTTCCCACTGTTCCTGTATAGATATATCTCATTGTTACATTTGCATCATAGATGCCATCAAAGTTTATATTAAATTTATCTTTACAACCCTCTTTTGCAATTTCAAGTAAAGCTAACTCAGCAACACTTTTTGAATAAAGAACAGCCTGTTCATGGAGATATATATCAGTTGTTCTTTTCGTTGTTTGGCTTGTTAACGATAAAGAGAGTGCCATAATGGTTGATAAGATAACAATCACAGCAATCGCCATAATCATAGCAATACCACTTTTTTTAAAAGGGCTATTGTTTAAAATATTGTTTTTTCTTTGCATAACGAATAATCCCCTTTGGTTTCCCCATCGATAATATCACTTTTTACACAGACCTGAATTTTAACAATTGAGCCAACAGCTTTAAATCTAAATGTACTTACATCTTCCATAATTGTTGCACTTTTTCCATTTTTAAAACCCTCTCCAGCCCAAGGTTGATAGTCATAATAAAGTTTCAACTCTTTTGTAGTTGCATTATGCTCAACAGCATAAGCACTCCAGGAGAGTTGATAGTATTCATAAATATCTACTCCACTAAAGTCAATACCAGCGATGCCAGATTCAAACTCATTAATGTTTGAATTAGATTTTATAGGATGCATAACACTACTATTATGTTCACCCAAGGCAACTCCATTCCAGCCATAACCATTAATATCTGTATCTGAACCAATAAAATATATGGCACTATCGTTTATATCACTGTTATCATAAGATAATGAATTTATTAAATTATTGATGGCAGTTGTATTTGTCTCAGGTGAGTTTAGGGTTGTAGCACTTGAGCGATCTAAATCAATCACGCCACTCCATAAAGGTAAAGAATCTCCTCTATATCCATCAATATCACTGCCAACCCACTCTAAAATATTATATTCATCTCCATAATTATCAATATCACCTAAGGCTACAAATGAGTTATCACTAGATTTTCTACGAATAATAGAATCTTTGATTCTAAATTGCAATCTTTTCGCCACAGTTTCTACTGCCATTTCACTTTGAGCTTGTAAAGAATTATTGATTTTTGAATAGATAAAATCACTATATGCTTGAGCTAAAAAACTAGCACCAAATTTACCTAGAATCCCAATAATAGCTATAACAAAGATAAGTTCTAGTAAACTAAAAGCTAAACGATTATTTTTATAGTTCATTAGAATCTCCTCTTAAAATAATCAATCTCACCAATATTTGCACTTTGCATTTTAAGAACTACTAGCGTTCCATCCGAATCACTAACATTTACTGTTATAAATTTTATATCATCTACTCTTGTAATATTGAGTTCACTATAATATGTTTTTTTATACCCAGCACTCTGGGGGTTATTATTTAAAAAAACTTCACGAGTGGAGTGTACAGCATTGTTCAAGTTAGGAAAGCTAGAACTACTTGCATCTGCACAAACTCCTGTTGTACTTACTACACACCTTCTATGAAATGGCTGTGCTATGTGACCAACTCTTAGCCTATATCTATCACTTGAACTTGTATTATTACAATCACCACCTATATCAATAACCCTAGAAATATGACTTAAATCGCTATCATCCATAGAGTTTGTATCCCAATATCCAGCAGAGCTACCCATAAGTTCGGTAGAAGCTGCAAAAATTGCTTCTTGTACGATATTATCTTCGATTCCTCTTGCGTTTATCTGAGACATCATCGGGAGAGAGAGTATAGTTATAGATATAATAACAATAGCAAAAATAAGCTCTAACAATGTAAAAGCAAATCTACTAAAATCATTTTTTTTTACCACATACTTCTCCTATTTACTCTATTTACATCAGTATCTCTTGTTTTTGAATCTGTTCCATGAATACCACTCCAACTACTGTTAGCACCCTCAAACTCTACTGAGAATTTATTTATAGTTGCAGTAGAATCATCTCTATTATGAATCAACCAAGTTGATGCATTGTTTTCCATAGTAGTTTTATATGGGTAGCCATATCTTTTATCATAAACTAGAGTTGTAGTTGATGGATTTGAATCTGTTGGTGGAGTTGCTGTGACAATATTAGTCCCAGTATAATGTGTAACTACACCTGTTATACCATCATTAGAGCTGTTATGCTCCCCGTTTATAAACCATCTTAAATCGTTAGTATGTTTTGAGTTTAAACCATTTGGCAGTAGAGTTTTATCACATAAATTTGAGTTAGCATCAATTGTGTAGCAGTATACCTCATAGTATATAAATGCATTACCGGTATAGGAATCGTATCTTTGTCTTGATACATTAGTGCGACCATAAAGCATAGTTACATTTTGTGTTAGTGTTTTTGGACTTGCAGTTAGAGTTGATGAGCTATAAATACTAGAGGCATTAAGAGTAACTTCGGAGCCATTTACGACAAATGGATTTATGGCACTATTTATCTCTCTTTGGAAGTTAAACATAAGATTTTTTGAGGAGTTTGTTTCACTCCAAGTTACTTGTTTAACACCATTTACAAAACCTATCTTTTGGCTTGTGTTAATATCACTTTTTATGATTGGTGGTGTATTAAGAGTTGTAAGGGTAAAGTTTATATCAACAGGGTTTTCCCAAGATGCAGAATCAAAATTTATAGTGGTATCATTTTTATCATTTTTAGCAGTTATAGTTAAAGCTATATTGGCTGATATATTTAAGTCATTTGATAGATATGTAAAGTTGGAGTTTTTACTATTATGGAGAGTAGGATTGGTAAATACAAAATGGCTAGGGATAAATGTAGCATTAGTATCACCACAAATATATCTACCACTATCGGTACAATCAGCTACTGTATCATCACTGTCAACACTAGCCCATTCTCTATCCTCTACACTAAGATTAACTTTACCAATATCATCAAAGTTTATAGATAGATGGGAACTATTTCCATCAATAAAACTAAAGCTAGTTACAAAACCATCACCATTTAATGAGTTATTTATATCACCGTTTGGCATATAGTTTGTTTCACCTATATCTAAAGAGTAATCAGAATTAGAGATAGTATAACTATTAGCTAAACTACCAGAATAGTTTTTAGCAGTAATTGTAAAATTATAATCTTTTGCAGATATTAAATTTTCTGTTCGTGGTGTAATTGAAAAGATATATGGACGGATTGCAAAGTTGTCACTACTAGCAACCTCTTGAAAAAATTGATAGCCTGTATCTGAACATCTTGCATAGTTAACTATCTCACTTGTATTTGAATCTTGACAATATTTAAACCTTACTCTTATATCTTTATATGCAGTTGTTATATCAGAAAATATTTTTAAAGTTGTGGGGTTTCCTTCAGTAATATTCCAAATTGCTAAGTCTGTAATACTCTCATTTGTATCATAGTTATAGAGTTGATATTTCACTGTTATATCATCTCTCTCTTGAGTTGCATTCATATCTTGTGATAAACTAGCTAGTGTTAGTGTAAATGGTTTATCAACTATTTTTGTTGTAATAGCTCTATTTGTTAAAGAGGTTTGCCAAGCATCAAGCCTACCAAGAATTGGGGTTGTTCCTCCACCATCACAATCTCCAAAACCACTATTATCTAAGCCTGTATCATCATAAGTATAAGTTTGGTTATTGTTAAGTGTAATCTCTCCAACAGCTGTTATTGCACCTTTAAAAGCACTGTTATTTGTATTTGTCCCTGCATTAAAAGTACCGTTTGTAAAAACAAATGCCCTCATATTATACCCGCTACCACCACCTGATGAGGTCATGGTAAAATTACCACCTATAAAAATAAACATATCAGATGGAATCCCAGTATCATTATCATAGTTAAAGTCTAAGGCATTGTTATTTAAAATCATATTTGCATTAATATATAATCTCACTGGACCATCAGCTCTTACAATTAAATTTGCAGCATTTGTCCACTCCCCAATGTAATAATCCCCCTCACTAAATGTTATAGTTGCATTTTCGTGAATATTTAAGCTTTTAATTAACATGATTTTTCTTGAATTATCAACATAAGTTGAGTTTGAATCAAAAGTTACACTAGTACTTGATGCGATGGTTAAATCACCGTATTGAGAATCTGTTTCCATCCCTAAAGCAGTATAGGGATCATTTACAGTGGAGTTTATAAAATTTGGAAGCGTTGGTGGATTTATATCTAACTCTCCAATATTACAATCTTGTGCATCGGCTGATGGGTCGGTTAAACAATCAACAGAACCTTCATTCCCTTGAGCTGTCTCTATCCCCTCATTTGCATATATGGTATCAGCATATATAACAGCATCATTGTTAGCTGATGTTATCCCAGCCCAAGTGTTTAAGGCACTTGGAAATATTCCACAATTTTCAAATATTGGATCTTCTATTAGTAATGTACCACAAGGGTTAATAATACCTTGATATGTTTCCCCATCTTTAACATAAGTAGCAATCCACTCATAAGATGAGTTCATAAAACTAAACATCGCTGAGGTATAAGTGGTGTGTGTATCATTTGGATCATAATTTGGTAGCGTATAAGCCACCCCATCATTTAAAGCTGACATCCCCATCATACTCATCTGCGTTGAATCTTCACAATTCCCTGAACTCCCATCAACTCCACAATCACTAAATGCACTAAAGAGACTAGTTGTCGCAAGTATCGCTTGAACATCAGTTAGGGAATCATTACTTCTACTTTTTATAGGGGTAGTTATGGTACACATCATATTTATAATCCCACAAAATCCACTACTTGTTACACTATCGTAACATAAATCATTTGCATTATTTATAGTTTCTGAGCTTTGAGAGGGGTCTGAAACGATTATATTAAAAGAGACACTATTTGATGTACCATCTTTGTCAATCGCATTTACGCTGAGCCAAAAAGTTCCATTATCATCAGGAGTGCCATCTAATATACCAGTTGTAGAGTTAAAATCTAGCCCAGTTGGTAAACCACCTGTTAAACTGTATGATATAGAATCATTATCTACATCACTTGTATAATCTGATATATTTAAATTAAATGCGACGCTATTTTGAGCTATTTGATCTGGTATAGTATCTATCACTGGTGGAGTATTGCTTAGGTCAGCATCATCATTTGTGATTGTAACTGTGGATATGAGAGAACCTTCGGTGTAAGTTTGAGCTGCATTAGCAGAGATTTGAATATTAACTGAAAAAGTTTCATTGTTTTCGTAATCTGTATCACCATTAATATCTATCGATATTTCATAACTTTTTGTACACATATTGAATAATGATTGTGAAAAAGTCACTTCACCATCAGTTTTAACAAAATCTGTATCTTCAATTGCTGTGACAGATGCTGTTGAGTATTGGACTAGTATATCTTTCTTATCAGGACATTGAGATATTGAAATATTTAATGTTTGTTGCGTTGTGCCTGAATCAGTTTCTGTGATAGAAGCAGTAGTTGGGCTGATATTTATGTTTGGAGTATTACTAGCAGCAGATAAAGGGATTAAAAAACAAAATGATAATATAGATATAAATTTTAATAAATAAGAGGTTTTCATAATAGATTCCTTTGTAAATATAAAATTACATAATATCTATTATCTATCTATTAGGCTTTATAAATGCTTAATAACTTCAGGAGCTGAAAAAACCGCTATTTATTTAAAAAAGTAGAGATTTTTTCAGCTACACCATAAGTTGTAGATTCAGCTAAGATGATTTGTGCCATTTTATTGTTATCAGTATTAAAGATAAGGGGACCTACAAAATTTACAACTGATTCTTCGATTGGTGTTTGAAGAAGGATAATATTCAATATTAGTAGATTTGATTTATCACTAACCTCTAGTAAATCTTGAGTTGCCTGAGGAATCTCAAAGTTGTACTCTCTCAAAATAAAAGGATTAATTAGAGTAAAAGATATATACTCATCATCACAAGATTGCATTTTCATAAAAATGTCATCAATTTTATTTAGTTCAACTTGCTTAACATTCTCAAAACCTAAAAGAGGTACACTAACATCAAATTTCATTAAAAGCCCTTACTCAATATTTGGTAATTATAGCACTTTTAAGTAAAAAGTGTATCTCTTTTAAAGAGATATATAACTCTTTTGGATAGAATAGCGACCTATTTATAATAAGGTAATGAAATAAATGAAAATAAAAAAATTTTTTATAGTTGCAATTTTACTATCAATAATACTTTTTAGTGGTTGTACAAAAGAGGTTGAAGAGTATAATAGACCAGCTATTTATTGGTATGGAAAAATTATACAACAGATATCAAATGGAAATTTAGAAAAAGCTGATAGTTATTATGCTTCATTGCAAGGTGAGCATATTGGTTCCCCATTACTTCCAGAAGCGACAATAATTTTAGCTATTGCTCATATGCACTTTGAAGAGTATCTGTTGAGTGAGCATTTTTTAAATGAGTATATAAAAAGATATGCAACTCCAAATGAGAAAGAGGAAGCTGAGTTTTTAAAAATAAAAGCAAAATTTATGGCTTTACCAAACCCTAGACGAGATCAAGCTTTAATTGATGAAGCTATTAAAGAGGGGATTAAATTTAAAGAGAATTATCCAGATTCTATGTATCTTAGTATTATAGATAGTATGATAACCCGTTTATATATGGCAAAGGCAGCATTAAATGAAACGATTGCTGATCTATATGAAAGATTGGATAAGCCTAAAAGTGCTGCATATTATAGAGATATAAAACCAGAAGCATGGATAGTGTGGGATCAGATTAATAGGGTCTCCTCACCTTGGTATCGTGAGTGGTTTGAGGGTGATGGTACTTCAAGTTGGTATGGATTCTTAGTTCCAGATACAGTAAGTGTAGTTTCAAGAAACTCTGTACAAGAAGAAAATAATAGTTCAAAGGATAAATAAAAAATGAATTTAAGTGATTATGCTGAATTTCCAGCAGACATTCCAGTTATAGCAGAAGATGATCTTTTTTTATATCCATTTATGATATCACCACTTTTTTTGAGTGATAAAGAAAATATAGAAGCAGCTACAAAGGCACTAGAGGATAGCTCTTTATTGATAGTTTGTTCAACTAAGCCTTCAAATGAGGGTCGAAGAGATTATGATTCACTTTATGATGCCGGAGTTGTTGGTTCAATTATGAGAAAAGTTGCCCTTCCTGATGGAAGAGTTAAAGTTTTATTTCAAGGACTTACCCGTGCAAAAACAACTGCTAAGGTATCTGAGCATCCACTTATAGCAAGCGTTGAAATTTTAGAATCTAGTGATGTCAATTCGCTAAAAATAGATGCAATCATGGAGATATTACGGGAAAAAGTAAGAACACTATCTAGTGTAAGTAACTATTTTCCACCAGACTTACTAAGAACGATAGAGGAGAATCATGATCACAACCGTATTATTGATCTGATCTGTTCTACTGTTAAATTAAAAAAAGAACAAGCATATAAACTTTTTGTTGAGGTTGATACTGAGCAAAGATTCTTAGATTTGATAGATTTCCTGATAGAGGAGATAGAGGTAAATAAACTTCAAAAAGAGATAAGAACCAAAGTTCATTCACATATAGAACAGGTTAATAAAGAGTATTTCTTAAAAGAGCAGTTAAAGCAGATTCAAAAAGAGTTAGGAACTGACACTGCAAGAGATGAAGAGATAGAGGAGTATCGAAATAAGTGTGAAGCTAAAAAAGAGAAGATGGGGGAGGATGCTTATAAAGAGATAAAAAAACAGATAGATAGGTTTGCTCGTATGCATCCAGATTCTTCTGATTCCTCTATGACACAAACTTATCTTGATTGGGTTTTAGAGATTCCATTTGGTGAAGAATCTAAAAAATCTCTTAAAATTTCTGATGTTGAGACTCAACTTGATAAAGATCATTTCTCTCTAGAAAAGCCTAAAAAAAGGATAGTGGAATATTTTGCTGTTAAAGAGTTACTAGAGCTTCGTGGAATCGGACATGAAAATTCAGCAGGAGCAATTTTATGTTTCTCGGGACCTCCTGGTGTGGGTAAAACATCTTTAGCTAACTCAATAGCAACAGCTCTAAAGCGACCATTGATAAGAATTGCTCTTGGTGGACTTGAAGATGTTAATGAATTACGAGGTCACAGACGAACCTATGTTGGTGCGATGCCGGGGCGAATTACTCAAGGTTTAATCGATGCTAAAAAGATGAATCCTGTAATTGTTTTAGATGAGATAGATAAAGTTTCTCGTTCACAAAGGGGTGATCCAACAGCAGCACTTTTAGAGATTCTAGATCCTGAACAAAATAGTGAATTTAGAGATTATTACCTTAATTTTGATATTGATTTGAGTGATGTTATCTTTATAGCAACTGCAAATGATGTTGGTCGTATCCCAGCTCCTCTTCGTGATAGAATGGAGTTTATCTCTGTGAGTTCTTATACACCACAAGAAAAATTTGAGATAGCTAAAAGATACTTGATTCCACAAGAGTTAAAAAAACATGGTTTGAAAAATTCAGAGGTAAGTATCTCTAAACCAGCATTAAAAGAGTTGATTCATAGTTATACTCGTGAAGCAGGTGTAAGAAACCTCCGTCGTCGCATTGCAGATATGAGTAGAAAAGTTGCTAAAGATATACTACTAAATCCTCAAATGAATAAAATCTCTGTAAGCCTTAAAAACTTAAAAGAGTTTTTTGAAAAATCTGTTTTTGAGATTGAGAAAACAGATAAGGTTCCAGTAGTTGGTGTTGTTAATGGACTTGCATGGACAGCAGTTGGTGGAGATGTTTTAAAGATAGAATCTATCCGTATAAAAGGGAAGGGTAATTTGCAATTAACTGGTTCTCTTGGTGATGTTATGAAAGAATCAGCAAGAATCGCCATGAGTGTTGTAAAAACTCTTATAGATACTAAAAAATTAAAAATTGATGTAGAAAACATCCCTTTAACTTTTACAGAAAAAGAGGAAACAATAGCAGTTGATTTCAGTGAAGTGTATAAACGATATGACCTGCATGTGCATGTTCCAGACGGAGCAACTCCAAAAGATGGACCAAGTGCTGGAATCGCGATGGTGAGTGTTATATCTTCGATTCTAAGTTCAAAGAAAATCCGTTCAGAGATTGCTATGACTGGTGAAGTTTCTTTAAGTGGAGATGTATTACCGATTGGTGGATTAAAAGAGAAACTGATAGCTGCTCATAAAGCTGGAATGACAAAAGTCCTCATCCCTGCTAAAAATTATGAAAGAGATTTAGAAGATATCCCAAAAGAGGTGAAAGATTCAATGGAGATAATGGGAGTTAAGAGAATTGAAGAGGTGTTAAAACAAGTTCTTATTTAGAACTTGTTTTTAACCCGAATTATGCAATAGGAATTTATACCCCAAGGGCACCTTGCAAAATTTACCTATGCTTGTAATCAAGGGATGTTTAGTAAAAATTTTTAAGCTTCCTTGATTGCAATGATAGATTAAATTTTTAATTCTCTATTGCATAATTCGGGTTTAAATAAGCACACTCTCCATTTTAGTGAACAGATCATTACTTCTTATCGGTTTTGTTAAAAATGAGTTTGCTCCAACCTCTAGTGCTTCTGTTTTTTTAGTTTCATCTGTTGTTAAAACAATAATCGGAACTTGAATTAGGTTATCATCAGCACGGACAACTTTTAAAACTTCTATCCCATTCATTATAGGCATGATAATATCTAACAATACTAAGTCTATATCATCTCTATTTTTCAATATTTCAACAGCGTCAGCTCCATTCATAGCTAGAACAACCTCTTGAACCATACCACTTTTATTTAGCATTGAGTTTAGTAGTTTTAAATTGATTGAATCATCATCAACTGCTAAAACGATTAAATTATTTTTAGACATTATTTACCTTTAAATATTTTTCAAAAACTGAGTGAAGTAAATCTTTATTTACAACTTTTGGTACAACTTCATCTATATATGTTATGTTTTCTTCATTAGATGATGAATCGTCAATCATCACCAGATAAGTATCCAAGCTATTTTTTCTATTTAACTCTTTTACTTTTTTTGAGAACTCTTCAAGAATTACATCATCATAATTTTTATCAAATAATATTAATTTATAAGATCTATTTTGTATTTTTTCATACAGACTATCATCTTTATTTAATATCTCATAAGTATATGTTAATGTTTTTAAAATTTGTTGATAGAGTTTTGCCTCAAATGAACTGTTTTTTACCAATAAAATATCAGCTTTATAATTTTTCTTAATTGTCTCCTCTACAATTTTTTCCTCATTGCTTAACTCTTGAAGTGCTTTTAAATTTCTTTTAACATACTCACCATCAATGATAGAATCAGATATAAAGTGATTGAGATGGGAGATAATATTTGAACGAACTAATGGTTTTGTTGCATATTCATCAAGTCCAGCATCTATAAATCTCTCTTTATCCCCTTTTAATGCGTTAGCTGTTAGGGCTATGATTGGGACATGAGTTTGATTGTAATCCTCTTCATACTCTAGAATCTCTTTTGTAGCTTCAACACCATCTAAAATTGGCATCTGAATATCCATAAATATCAAATCAAAATTACCATCTTTCCTTTTTTGAAAAGCTTCTAAACCATTAGAGGCGATAGTTACACTTAGACCTATATCCTCTAGCGTTCTTTTAATAAGTTTTTGGTTGATTATATTATCTTCAGCAACTAAAATATTAGCATTGAATTTTACCTCTTTATTTATAGTTTTTGAATCCTTTTTTGCATTATAATTCTCGGAATTATAGTTTGATAACACTTGTTTGATTTTTGACATATTTAGAGGTTCATAGATAGTTTTAAATGTATTTAAATTCAAGGATTCTATAGTTTTCATATAGTTAGATTTACTTAGAAGTATGAGGGCTTGGGGGAGTTCTGCAAATTTTACTAAGTAGTTGTCTTTTGTGTATCCATAATCGATAAACAATAAATCATAACTGTTTTTTTCCTCTAGTATATTTAATTCATCTATATTTTTAAAAGTATTGAAATTTACACCATAATATTTTAAATATTCATGAAGATAGAGTTCCTGCTTTTTATTTTTATGGTTATCTTCTAAGATTAAAGCATTTATAGTTGAAAAACTACCTTTTAAACTTTTATTTATCATCTCATCATTTTCAAACTCAAGAGTAAAAAAGAAAGATGTCCCTTTTTCAGGTTCGCTATGAAGATTTAATTCACCACCCATAAGTTCAACAAAGCTACTTGAGATAGTAAGTCCTAAACCAGTTCCACCATATTTTCTTGTAATTGATGTATTTGCTTGACCAAATGCTTCAAATATTTTCTCTTTTTGTTTTGGAGTGATTCCTATCCCGTTATCTTGAACTTCAAATTTAATTTTAGTAGTATCCTTATTTTCTGAATCAACTTTTCGAATATCTACATTGATATTACCTGAACTACTTGTAAACTTAACAGCGTTAGAGAGTAGATTTATGATAATCTCTTTAATTTTGGTTGGATCACCTTTTATAGGGTTATCTAGCATTGGATCTATAAAACAGCTTAAATCTATATGCTTTTCACTTGCACGAACTGCATAAACTTCAACAGCATTCTCAAACTCTTCAATAGGGTTAAATTTGATATGTTCTATCTCAACTTTATTACTCTCTATTTTTGAAAGATCGAGTATATTGTTTATAATCTCTAGCAAATTTTCGGAACTTTTTTCAATTATCTCAACAAACTCAACCTGTTCCTCATCTAGCCCTGTATCTTTTAGTAGCTCTGTGAAACCAACGATTCCATTTAATGGTGTACGAATCTCATGGGACATATTCGCTAAAAACATTGATTTTGCTTCACTCGCTTCTTGTGCTAATAATTTGTCTTTTTCATTTTCCTCTACTGCATCTTCAAGTGTTTGAATAGTATTTGAAACTTCACTAGATAGTTTGAGGTTTAAAATTGCAAATAAAATTGTTATAAGAAGTACAATGATGGCAATAATTGATAAATTTAGATTATTCTCTAAATTATATGAATTATATAGATAGTAACTTGTAAGTATAAATAAAATTATTATAGGAAAAAGAGTAACTAATTTTAACCTATCTTTTAGTTTAGGTTGCATTATTAACCACTTATATTAGTGATAAATAATTTTATTTCATCGATAGCTTTTTGAGCAATTTTTGTATCATCTGTATTTATTATCTCAGTTAAACTATCATCATAATCGAAGATTCTCATATTGTCACTCATACTTTTTAGTTCTATACTTTTTTGTTGCCAAGTTTTATAATCATTGTTTTTTATAGCATTTTGTATATTCTCACATAAAAGTTTAGCTTCATAACTAAAGTCATTAAAGAGTTGATTAAAACTATTTTCATCGAGTCCAATCTCATTTGCAGCGATAGTTTTATCATAACTGATTTTTTCAACATGATCTAACTCATCTATATCGATAATGTAGTCTTTCTCAAGCTCCTCGTCTTCTTTATCATTAGTATCTAAGTTAGCACTAATTGTCTCCTCAAGTGGCAAAAGAAGATCATCAAGCAGATCATCATTTTGTGTTTGCATAATCTCCTCTTTAGCGAGTTTTGCAATAATTTTGTAAAGTAGATCTAAATTGTTTTTAATCTCGTTAATATCTTTAGATGTATTTATAGTTATAAGAGTTTCTCTGGCATCTTCGATTCTGAGGTTAGCTGCAACACCTTTTAGTTTATGACTTAATGTTTGAACCTTATCAAGATTACCACTATCTAAAGAGCTATAAAGTTCCTCTTTAAACTCTTTAGCTTGAGCTATAAAATCTTCAATAAACTCTTCAATTAAATCTACTGGCAATCCAAGCTCATCAGATGCTACTTTAGGATCAAAAGTATAAGTGGAGATATTTTTTTCAATACTAATATCTTCTTTTTTACTCTCTATATCATTAGATGCAATTTCAATTAGAGGTTCATCTTCATCATCTATTAAAATTTCAATAGGTTTATCAATATCTGTCTCGGCAACTTCTTTATCTATTTTAATCTCTTCGACAGGTTCCTGGGCGGGTTCATCAATATCTATCTCAATAGGTTTTTCAATAGGTTCTTTAACTACCTCTTCAATTATCTCTTGTGCAGGTTCCTCTTGTTTTAATATCTCGTCAAAATCATCTTTTTGCTTTATTTCAAGTTTTTCATCTACTTCTTGGGTAGTGATATCTGCATTGTTAGAGATATCAACACTCTCAATATCAGTTAATACTCTTAAATTTTTTAAATTAATTAAATAGGCTTGTTCTGATGGATTACTAGTTAAGTAAGCTTTTTTGATAGTTAGATCACATTTATAGCTTTTATCATTTGTATGAATAATCACTTTAGATTCATCATCATCCTCCATACATAAAATATAATCAATCCAATGTACATGTTTAAAATTATGAATATATCCAGGTGTTTTTACAAACAGGTCTGAAAACTCTTTAGATTCACTCATAAGCTGTGATAAGTCTGAGAATCCAAGAGCCGTTAAATCTTCCTCGTCTATCCCTATAAACTCTTTTTGAGAATTATAAATTAACATATTTACCCCTTAACTTTTTTGTGTTTTGAGCATTTTTTCATAAAGCTCACTATTTTTTTGAATATCTTTTTTTGATGCATGTTTTGAAACAGAGATAAAACCGGTAATATTGTTATCTTCATCTTTTGTTGCGATTATCTCTAGATTAGTCCAATAATATAAACCATCTTTTCTAATGTTTTTTATTATCTCATTTGATGTTTGACCAGATTTTAAATTTTTTATCATTTTAGAATAAATCTCTGATGGCATATCTGGATGTAAAATTGTTTTATACTCTAAACCTATAATTTCATCAACATCATACCCACTCACTTCACAAAAGTTTCTATTTACAAAAATGATGCGACCATCCATATCAAGTTGAGAGATTATCAGATGCCCCTCATATAAAAACTCTTCATCTTTAGGTGTTACAGTGTTCATTAAAAACCTTTAAAATAATTATAATAAATATATCATAATTGATTAAAAAAAATACTTACTTATAAATCTTTTTTATAACTTTTGCATCTTTTAGATTTAAGATAGCACTTATCTCATCAACTGATTGTTTTTTTATCTCCTCAAAGGTTCCAAAATGATTGAGAAGTTTTTTTACTTTTGCTACACCTATACCGTTTACCTCTAAAAGTTTTGATTCCTTATCGAGTTTTAGTTTGGTTTTTTTATGAAAAGTTATAGCACTTCTATGTGCTTCATCTCTTAGGTTTTGGTTCCATTGAAGTCTTTTATCACTATTTGCCAATTTAAAGCTTTGTGTGAGTGTATGTAAAATATCGTTTGCCTTCCCTTTTGCTCTATGACTTTTCGCATCGATTTTCTCTTTAGATATTGCGATAACATCTATAAAAACACCAGATGAAACTAGAATCTCATGTGCAAGTTTTAAAAGTGTTGTTCCCCCATCAATTATCCATAAATCGGGTGGAGAGCTTTTAGAAAAAGATTCAACTCTTCTTGTAAGTGTCTCTCTCATCTGAGCATATTCATCTTTAGCTTTTAGATGGTAAGTTCTATAACTTTTTTTATCAAACTGTGAGTTTTCATAAACAATCATAGCTCCAACAGTTGCCTCACCAGCCATGTGTGAATTATCAAACACTTCAACTCTTAGTGGCAATCTATTTAGATTTAAAAGCTCTTTTATATCAAATAATAGTTTAGAAGAATCTATCGATTTATCTTTTTTGAGAAGCTCTTTAGCATTTAAGAGGGCTAAATCTATAAGATGTTTTTTATCCCCTTTTTGAGGAACTCTAATATCTGCTTTTTTTTCAAAAATACCACTTAGATAATTTTGTACAATCTCAAAATTCTCAAATTTTTTAGCTATCAATATTGGTGCGATGATAGGTGGTTTGTTATCAGAGTAGAACTCTAGTAAAACTCTACTATAAAGTTCATCCTCATCATACCCCTCATTGAGTTGTATAAAATTATGAGTTGATGAGATTATTTTTCCATTTCTCATAAATATTCTCACTACTACAGCGCGAGTTTGGCTGTTGTGAAGTACAAAAATATCATAGTTTTCATCTGATGCAAAATCAATCTCACTTTTAATCTCAGAACGGGAGATTCTCTCTATTCTATCTCTGAGTTCTAGTGCTTCTTCAAAGCGAAGTTCCTCAGAATAAAACTCCATCTTATCTTGAAGTTTCTTGATGAGAGTTTTTTTATTTAAAATTAGTTCAGTAGCTAAATCTATCTCCTGTTTATATCTCCCCTTTGAAACAGGGAGTTCACAAGGTGCTAAACATTTTCCTATCTGATGATACAAACATATTTTTTTTGACTTTAGAGAGCCTTTTTTCTGAACAAGTTTAGATATCTCATAGATAGAATCTAGAATATCTTTAGCTCCGATGGAGTAGGGACCAAAATAGCTAATATTTTTATTTTTAATAACTTTTCTAGTAATTTCAAATCTAGGAAACTCTTTTGAGTTATCTATATAGATGTAAGGGTAGGTTTTATCATCACGAAGTAAAATATTGTATTTTGGATTTAACTGCTTTATAAGTGAATTTTCTAAAATAAGAGCATCATGTTCAGAATTTACAACAATATAGTTTAGAGACACCACTTGAGTTATCATCTTGTTAATTCTGAGTGATAACCTAGGGTTAGGTTTTAGTGAAGGTGAGAAACTAAAGTAACTCTTTACCCTATTAGATAAGTTTTTTGCTTTTCCAATGTAGAGTAGATTTGTATTTTCATCAAAATATTGATAGATTCCAGCAGAGTGTGGTAATTGTTTTATTGTTTGTTCTAGATTCATAAATGAAGTATAGCAAATTAATTAAAAATAATATTTCTAAATACAATAATCACTAGGTATCCCCCCAAAAATAAGTATTTTTAAGCATTTTTAAAGCAAAATAGTTAGATAATCTTTTTTAAAATTAAGAGGAATGAAAATGAAAAAAAGTTTATTAAGTTTAGTTGCTGTGACTGCTCTTTCAACTACAATGTTTGCTAGTGATGTAAGAGTTAGTGGTTTTGCTAGTGTTGTGGGTGGATATATTGATAATGCAGAAGTTGGTGCTAGAACTAATGCTGAAGAACCTGGTTTTGGTGGATACACAAGTGAAAGTGTAGAGTTTCAACCAGATTCATTTGCGGGAATCCAATTTTCAAAATCTGTTACAGATGATATGAGTGCAACTGTTCAAATGGTTGCAAGATTTGAAGATGAGGATGCTAAAGTTGGTCTTGAATGGGCATATATCAACTATAATTTAAGCGAAGATTTAACACTTCAAGCTGGTCGTTTTTTACCAGATATGTTACTTTACTCAAATACCTTAAATATAGGTTATTCATACCTTTGGATAGCACCACCAACAGAAACATACACTATGACATTTATGAGATATGTAGATGGTGCAAATCTTATCTATTCACATGAGTTTGATAACGAGATGGTGCTTAGTTCAAGTGCTTATTTTGCAAATACAAATCAAAAAGCTAAAACAGCATTAGGTGAAACAAGAGATTTTGAGTATAAAGACATATGGGGTATATCTGCTCAGTTGTCCAATGAGTATGTTAAGTTAAGAGCTGGTGTTCATGGAAGAAGTGTAACAATCAATGGTATTGATTGGACAGATGGTAGTAGCCGAACTCCTACTCAAGCAGATCATATTGCTTTTGATGATTCAAAGGCAATATTTACAAATGTCGCTTTATCAGTAGATTATGAAGATATAATTTTAATCTCTGAATATACAGTGAAAAATATAGAAGACACTGTATCTGTTGATGAATCTACTGCTTATTATGCTACTTTAGGTTATAGAATGGGTAAATTTACACCACATGTGACTTATTCTGTATTAGAGAGTGAGCCAGAGTATATAGATGATTCTAAAGTTGATGCTGCGAGATCTATTAAAGCAATCGATTCAGAAACTATTGCAGTTGGTTTGAGATACGACTTAAATATGTATTCAGCACTAAAATTTGAATATCAAAATAATAGTGTAACGCCACATGATAAAAAAGATTCAACAAACCAAGTTCAAACAGATGCAAACTTATATAAAATTGCATTAAATATTGCTTTCTAAGAGGGGATGAAGATGAAAAAAATTATTTTAAGTATGGCATTAGTTAGTTCTGCTCTTTTGGCAGATATTGCAGTTATTGTAAACCCTGGAAGTGGTGTAGATGCACTAGATGCTTCTCAAGTGAAGAAAATTTTTATGGCAAAGAGTAAGAAATTTCCAAATGGTTCGTCTGTAACTCCAATCGATCAAAATACTGATAATGGTATTTATGCTACATTTTACAAAGCTGTTGCTGGAAAATCTCCAACAAAAATGAATAAATACTGGGTAAAACTTACTTTTACAGGTAAAGCTGAAGCACCACAAAAAGTTGCTAGTGATAGTGATGTATTAGCTAAGGTTAAGAGTGATAAAAAAATGATTGGTTACATAGATTCTTCTGCTGTTACAAGTGATGTAAAAGTAGTTTATACAGTTAAATAGTGACTAAAAGAGAGGTATAAGATGATGAAAAAGTTTCCAGTAAGTTTAAAAATATTGCTCCCTATCGCCTTTGTTGGTGGGATATTTGCAGTTGTGATAAGTTTGTACTTTTCTAGCAAGATAATAGATGGTATAAACAATCAATTTACAGAAAGAGTAAATAAGAGTTCTGCATATTTAAATTTAGGTCTTAACCTCTCTTTAGGTACAGGTAATATGCTTGGTGCTAAAAATACTACTGATTATTTTAAAAAAGATGAAGAGTTAGCATATATATACATATTTGATGAGGAGAATGATTTTTTTATTAAAATTAATGATCCAAAAAAATATTCTATTGATGAAAAAATAATGCTTAATCTTAAAAATAATGAGATAACTGAGATAGGTGATGTGATTATTAAGAGAACTCGTTTAGAGTATGATAATGAATTTTTAGGAACAGCATTTATCGCATACAAAACAGATAGTAGAACCTATCAAATAAAAGATATAGTTATTAAATCTATAGCTCTAACTTTAGTTCTTATTTTACTAAGCGTTTCTATAACTCTATATGTGATAAAAAATGTTGTTAAAAAGCCATTAGATATTATTGTTGATAGGATTAAACTACTAGCAGATGGGGATATAGTTTCAAGTGTTAAAATAGATTCTAACGATGAATTTGGAGAACTTGGTAATTATTTCAACAAAGCAATTAACGATATTAACTCAATGATTGATAATGTAAAAGTACTTAGTCAAAGTAATTCAAGCTTATCAAAAAGGCTTTTAACAACTTCAAGCTTAATGGATAAATCAAGCAATAAAGTTAGTTCAAACATAGATAGTGCTGCAAAAAATGGTATGGAGATAAATAGTAAACTTCAACTCTCAATAGAGGAAGCAGAAGAATCATATAAAGGTAGTACGCAAGTTGAAATGAAGCTTTCAGAAGCTAAAGATGGTATTGATAGCATGGTGACTAGAGTTAGAGATTCTGCAGAGGTTCAATCAGAGATGGCATCAAAATTATCAAGCCTTTCAACTGAAGCATCACAAGTTAAGGATGTACTAGTTGTGATAGGTGATATCGCAGATCAAACAAATCTACTTGCGTTAAATGCGGCTATTGAAGCTGCTAGGGCTGGTGAGCATGGACGAGGATTTGCTGTTGTTGCTGATGAGGTTAGAAAACTTGCAGAGAGAACACAAAAAACACTTGCAGAGATTAATGCAACTATAAGTGTTGTTGTTCAATCAATTATAGATTCTAGTGATACTATGAATGGTAATGTAAAAATGGTTAATGAGCTTCATGATATCGCTAATAAGGTTGAGGATGAGATACAAGAGACTGTTTTAATAGTTGCCAAAGCAACTCAAGCATCCCAAAGATCTTTAGCTGATACTAAACAGATGACAAATAATACTGATAGTATGATACAGCTTGTAAACATAGCAAATAAATCTGTTAGTGCAAATGTATCAAATATTAATGATGTAGCAAATGCATCTAGTGAGATTGACAATCTTAGTAATCAACTAAATAATAAGTTATCAGCATTTAGAACTGTATAAATGAGATTAAAGGCTATTTAGAGTTTTTTTTAGCTTTTATAATCTCTTGAATCGATTTTACTAATCGATTCAAGTTAGTATCTTTTATCTTAACTTCTATCTCTCCAGATGCTCTTTCTGTATATATCTGTTTTGTTATTTTAAATTTCACTTTCTCTTTTTTTGGAGAGTGTGTTACAAAAGCTTTTATATCATCTATTAAAATCCCCTCACATTCTACTGGCTTTAAGAAATTTAAAGCACTTTTAATATTTTGTATATTATTATCAAACTCTTGTTTACCGGCAGGGTGGTTTAGAACAAAAAAGAGTGTATTATTTTTGAAATATGCAAATTTTACCATCTTTTGTAATGCTGGAATAAAAGCAGATTGTACTTTTTTAATACATTTATATCTGTTAAGTTTAGAAAATTGAGGTTTAGATTGAATAGAGTTAATAATTTGACTGGCATTTTTCATATGCTAATTATAGCGATGTTTTTATTAGTGTTGAGTGGATGTGGATATAAAGCCAATCCATATTATGAAGAAGATATGTCGATTGAAGATAAAAATGTAAAATTTATTATTAAAAATAATGAAATAAATGAAAGTGTGGATAGATAATGAAATATGATGTAATAATCATCGGAGCTGGTGTTGCAGGTTTATATGCTGCACTAAACTTACCCCCTAGTAAAAAAGTTCTAATAATTAATAAAAGGGAAACTTTTAAGTGTAATAGTTTTTATGCCCAAGGTGGCGTGGCTCTAGCTCGTGATAATGATGATGTCTCATCTCATATAGATGACACACTTCAAGCTGGTGATGGTCTTTGTTGTGAGATTGCTGTTGATGCTATGAGTAAAAATTCAAGAGAGGTTATAGATGATATAATCGAGCGTGGATTTGAGTTTGATAGCGATGAAGAGGGAAATCTATTATACACAAAAGAAGCAGCTCACTCTTGTGAGAGAATCCTTCATGCTGGTGGTGATGCCACTGGTAGGTATATGCACCATTTTTTACTTGAGAAAAACCCACACCCAATGCTTACAAATGCTAGAGTTGTTGATCTACTCATTAAAGATGGTGAATGTTATGGTGTAACAGTTTTAGACCATAGAGAGAGTAGAAATATCTATGCTAAAGATGTAATTATCGCTAGTGGTGGTGTTGGTTCACTCTATGAGTATCATACGAATGCACCCTGTATTAGTGCAGATATTCAAGGTTTGTGTGTTTTAAAAGGGATAGAGTTAGAGAGGATGGAGATGATGCAGTTTCATCCAACTGTTTATGTTGATTCAAATAATGCTCAAAAAATGTTACTCACTGAAGCACTCAGAGGTGAGGGAGCTACAATTGTGGATGAAAATGATAGAAGATTTCTCTTTGATTACGATGAGAGAGGGGAGTTAGCATCTCGTGATATTGTCAGTAAATCTATATATGATTATTCGCAAAAAACAGGGATGCAAGTTTATCTTTGTTTTGAGAATTTTGATAAAAATTATTTTGCCGAAAGATTTCCAAATATATATAAAAATTTACAAGTTTTAGGTTTTGATGTTCCAAGGCAAAAAGTTCCAATCTCTCCAGCTTTTCATTATGCGATAGGTGGAATAAAAAGTGATTTAGATGGGAGGGTTCCAAATATTAAGAACCTTTATGCAGTTGGTGAAGTTGCTTCAACTAAAGTTCATGGGGCAAATCGTTTAGCATCCAACTCCCTCTTAGAGGGTTTAGTTTTTGCAACAAGAGCAACACAGAGTATTTTAAAAGATACGGATGATAAAAATTTTATAGAGTTTGATCTTGCCAATGAAATTATGAGTTTAAAAGAAGATAAAGCAAAAAAGAATCAACTTCGCCGTATTATGTGGCAAAATGTTTCCATAGTTAGAACAAAAAGAGGATTAAATGGAGCATTGGAACAGATTAATGCTCTCTTAGATGAAAATATTGGCAAACTACTAAAATTTCGTTTACTTACAGCAAGAGAGATTATACAAGCAAGTTTAGCTAGAGAAAAATCTGTTGGGGTACACACAATTATTGAGGAGAGTTGATATTGAAAATTTTAGGTTTTTATATTCAGCATTAAGGGCACCTCCAACACCATTAAGTTAAGGATTGGAATCTCGAATTTATTCGAGGCTGACAAAGGAAACCAAAGCACTTGCCTCGAATAAATTCGAGATTCCAAAGTGTCTATATGCTTAGCTTAATGGTGTTGAAGGGCACCTCTAAAAACCCTTATTTACTATATCGCCCATAGGGAGCTAAAATCTAGGTTTTAAGGGTTTTTAGAGGTGTCCTTAATATAATTTATTGTATCCTTTCATTATTGAAAGGGTAGAACCCATCTTTAGCCATTTTCGGCATTTTAAACAACTTTTATTAAAGGCATCTCAAATGACAAATGTTAGTATCATCGT
>JAYEKJ010000057.1:10593-14099 GCA_034660975.1 Campylobacterota bacterium | reverse complement strand
GGTGTCCTTAATATAATTTATTGTATCCTTTCATTATTGAAAGGGTAGAACCCATCTTTAGCCATTTTCGGCATTTTAAACAACTTTTATTAAAGGCATCTCAAATGACAAATGTTAGTATCATCGTATTGGACTTCGGTTCTCAGTACACTCAACTTATAGCTCGTCGTCTTCGTGAAGATAAAATTTATTGTGAGATTCTCCCTTACCATACATCGGTAGAAGAGATACAAGCAAAAAACCCTAAGGGTGTGATTCTTAGTGGTGGTCCATCTTCTGTTTATAATAAAGATGCTTATGAAGTAGATCAAGGTGTTTATAAAATGGGTATCCCAGTTCTTGGTATCTGTTATGGTATGCAAAGAATTGCAGTTGATTTTTGTGGAAGTGTTATCCGCTCTGATCACCATGAGTATGGAAAAGCTGAACTTAAACTTGAATCAGATTCACCTCTTTTAGCAGATTGTGATGATAAGCGTATTGTATGGATGTCTCACTCTGATAAAGTTGATGAATTACCAGAAGGTTTCGCTCCAATTGCTACATCTGACAACTCTCCATATGCAGCAATCGCAAATGAAGAGAAAAAAGTATATGCGATGCAATATCACCCAGAGGTTCAACACTCTGAAGAGGGTTATCTGATGCTTCGTAACTTTGCAAAAAATATTTGTGGAGTTACAGAGAAGTGGAAGATGGAGCATTTCTTAAAAGAACAGATTCAAATTATCCGTGAAAAAGTTGGAACTGGAAAAGTTCTTTGTGGTCTAAGTGGTGGGGTTGATAGCTCTGTTGTTGCTGCTATGCTATATGAAGCGATAGGTGATCAACTGATTCCAGTATTTGTTGATAACGGACTTTTAAGAAAAGGTGAGCGTGAGCAGGTTGAGCAAGTTTTCAAAGTAAACTTAAAAACTCCACTTATCACTGTTGATGCAGTTGATAACTTTCTTGGTAAACTAGAGGGTATTTCTGATCCTGAAGAGAAAAGAAAAATCATTGGTCATACTTTTATTGAAGAGTTTGAAAAAGAAGCAAAAAAACATGATGGGATTAAATTCTTAGCACAAGGTACACTTTACCCTGATGTTATTGAATCTATCTCTGTAAATGGTCCATCTGAGGTTATCAAATCTCACCATAATGTTGGTGGGCTTCCTGATTGGATGGATTTTGAGTTAATCGAGCCATTAAGAGAACTGTTTAAAGATGAGGTTCGTAAAATTGGTTTAGAGCTTGGACTTCCAGAGAGTATGATTAACCGTCACCCATTCCCTGGACCGGGTCTTGCGATTAGAATCATGGGGGATGTTAATGTTCCAGATTTAACAATTTTAAGAGAAGCTGATGTTATTTTACTAGATGAGTTAAAAGCTAGTGGATACTACGCTAAAACTTGGCAAGCATTTGCAGTTTTACTAAATGTAAAATCTGTTGGTGTAATGGGTGACAATCGTACTTATGACAACACTGTGTGTGTAAGAGTTGTTGAAGCAGTTGATGGGATGACAGCAACATTTGCTCATCTTCCACATGATTTGTTAGAGAGAATCTCAAGAAGAATCATTAATGAGGTTGATGGAATTAATAGAGTTGTTTATGATATTTCAAGTAAACCACCAGCTACTATTGAGTGGGAATAAAATTAAGAAAAATTTCGGCTCATCTTGCAATGATTAAGGCGACAGCATAGTTCACTATGCTTCTGCCTTAAAACATTACAATCTAAACTAAACTTTTTATAATTTGAAATTACTATATTTTAAATTTTCTCCTATCATCTTGATAGGATTTTATACAAAGGTAAAATATGTCAATAGATAAAAATATTCTGATTAAGAATATAGAAAGTAATCTATATGAAATAGAAAGTATTCTAGCTACACCAAGTATTAATAAACTTTTTAAAATTCACAACATAAATTTTGAAAATTTTCATAAAATTATTGCTTTATATATCTCTAATATCAATTTGTTAAAAATATACACCAATGATGCATTGTTAGAAATTTTAGATAAAAAGTTAAAATATCTAGTAGAAAATGGACAATCAGAAACTAGAATAACTCTATATTATACAGAATTAGATAATGCAATTACTTTTATTAAAAATAAGAAAGACACTTTTTTCCCAAAAATAAAAACAACAATTCAGAAAACTATGATAAAAGAAGATATATTTACAATAGATTCTATATACATTCAAAACTTTTTTAGTATAGAAGATTTAAAGTTAGAAAATCTAAAAGATAAAAAAGAGATATATATAGTTGGTGAAAATGGTGATGGTAAAACACTTTTACTCCAAGCGATAGCTGTTGCACTAAAAGGTTCTCAACAAGATGGACAACTAGCTTTTCGTGAGATAAAAGACACAGCTACACTTACCCTTATAGATTCCAATGAACAAACTTATAATGGTGATGAAAAACAAAGTTATAAGAATATGTTGGCTTATGGTGCAAACCGTAATAATAACTCTTTAGTCAAAGAGGATGAAACTGGATACTTAACACTTTTTGATGGTAGTTTAGATCTGAAGAATCCAGTAGATTGGCTTAAATATTTAGACCATAGTGAGAGTAAGGGTGAAGGGAACATTGTATCTGTTGCACAGGCTAAAAAACTTTTAAATGATTTACTTAATCGTGATGTAGAGATAAAAATCACTGCTACAACCGTGACTTTTACAGAAAAAGATTCCGAAGTATTAGATTTTGATAGATTATCAGCTGGATACAAAGGTGTGATAACTATTATATGTGATATGTTGGTTCGACTATCTGAGAATCAACCTTTCGTTACTGAGATAAAAGATTTTCAAGGGGTAGTTCTCATTGATGAAGTGGAACTTCATCTTCACCCTAAATGGGAATATAACTTTATGACAAAAATAAGAGAGATTTTCCCTAATATTCAATTTATTGTAACTACCCATAGCCCAACTGTGATTCTAGGTGCATCTAAAGAAGCAGTGTTTTATAAGATATATAAAGATGAGGGAGAGGTTTGTATCTCAAACCAAATGAAAAATGAGGGTTATACTAACAATAGTTTAATCTCTTCACCTATTTTTGATTTAAAAACTATAACATCAAGAGACTATGATAAAAAAGTGAGTAGTGATGATTATATTTATGAAAAAATTCATAAAATAGTATCAAAAAGAATTGATGAAAATATAAATATAGATGAAGAAGAGATACTAAAACTTATAGATGAAGAGTTAGAAAAATATGATAAAAGTTGAAAAGGACTTTAATGATATTCCAAAAATTTTGAATAGTAAAAATCGAAAAGATGCTTTTATTCAAAGCTTGAAAGATAAGGCATTTAATCATGGCAAAATTCTTTATAAGCCACAAGAATTAAAAAATAGATTATATAAAATATATAATTTAAAATGTGTTTATTGTGAAGATACTCTTTTAAATGTTCCTAAACATATTGAACACTATCGACCAAAAGATATATATTATTGGTTAGCTTATAGTTGGGATAATTTA
>JAYEKJ010000057.1:0-10493 GCA_034660975.1 Campylobacterota bacterium | reverse complement strand
ATTATATAAAATATATAATTTAAAATGTGTTTATTGTGAAGATACTCTTTTAAATGTTCCTAAACATATTGAACACTATCGACCAAAAGATATATATTATTGGTTAGCTTATAGTTGGGATAATTTATTTCTTTGTTGTACAAGTTGTAATGGTTCCAAAGGGGTGAATTTTGAAGTTAAGAATCAAAAAATATCATATACTAATGAGACTTATAAAGATATTCATAGTTTAGGTGACAATTATGATATATTAGAGAAACCTATGTTAATAAATCCTGAGAAAGAAGATGTTTTAAAAGATTTGATATTTGATAATAAGGCTCAAATATTTTCAAATAATGATAGGGTGAGTTATACACTTGATATTTGTAATATAAGAAGAGATGAACTAAGAGGATTAAGAGAAGAGATACTTACTGATTTTGTTAATAGTATAGAAAAACATTATAATATTTTTAAAATTAAAAAAGATTTAACAAGATTTGAACCAGATATAGAATCTTTTATAGAAAATTGTCATAAAGGCAATAAGTTTTATTCTTTTAGATATTTCATACTCAATAATCCTGAGGTTTTTTTTAAAAAAATTCCAATCCAAAATATTGTAAAAACAATAATTAAAAAGTTAAGTAAAAATGAAAAATAATTTTTACTCTTTCTCAATTATGTCACACCAAAATACAATAAGTATAAATTCATTCTCTATTTCCTTAACTCTACTACTAGAAAAGGATAAATGAGAATGAACTTAGAAACTACACAATACAAAGATTTAATAAAAGATATAAAACAAAAAATACAAACTTCCCAAATTAAAGCCCATATAAAAGTTAATGTTGAGTTGTTAAAGCTTTACTGGGAACTTGCAAGTATGATAGTTGAAAAACAAAAATTATCATCTTGGGGTGATGGTTTTATAGCAGATATTAGTAAGGACTTAAAAAAAGAGTTTCCTAATTTGAAAGGTTTTTCAACACGAAATATTAAGTATATGAGACAATGGTATATTTTTTACTCAGGTGATATGATAAAAGGGCAACAGCTTGTTGCCCAATTACAAAGTAATATATTTCAAATACCTTGGGGACATAATATTGTTGTCATAACAAAGTGCGAATCCCTTAATGAAGCAAATTTTTATCTCAATAAAATTATAGAAAATAACTACTCAAGAGCAGTTTTAATCCATCAGTTTGAAACTAATTTATATGAAAGAACGGGAAAAGCTATTACAAATTTTGAGAGTAAATTACCAAATGAAAAAGAGTTAAAAGATATAGAAAAACCATTGGGTGTAGGTGAGTATAAAATCACAGATATACTGCCTAAAGAGTATGAATCTAGTTTACCATCTATTGAACAAATTGAATTAGAATTAAAAGAGATATAAATGAATATTTACCTTTTCTCAATCTCATCACATCCAAAAGCAACAAGTATAAACTCACTCTCTATCAAATTTCTAAAACCAAAAATTGATTTTAAAAACTATGATTATCTCATTGTCACCTCAAAACAAACATCAAAATCTTTAAAACAATATGAAAAAGAGGATTACATAAATATACCAGCTTTATGCGTATCAACTCAATCTGCTTTATCGTATGAAAAACTTGGAGGAAAGGTTTTAGATATTGGTGGTGGGTATGGGGATAATTTAATCTCTAAGATTAAAGAGTTTCCAAAAGAGACAAAATGGTTGTATCTAAGAGCAAAAATTGTTGCTTCTGATTTTGTAGAGCAATGTAATGGTGATGGATATAATATTGATGAGATTATTGTTTATGAGAGTGAATGTTCCTCAGAAATTTTAGATGTAGATATCGAAGAAAATTCTGTATTGATTTTTACATCTCCATCAAGTGTAAACTGCTTTTTAAAAAATCATACAATTAAAAAAGAGAATAATATAGTGGTAATTGGTAAAACAACAGCAAAAGCTTTACCTAAAAATTTTGAGTGTTTTATATCTGAGAAAACTACAATAGAAAGCTGTATGGAAATTGCCTTAAAATTATAAAAAATCAAGTATCATTTTTGTATAATGGCGTTTACAGTCTGAGTGGTTCGATTAATCGCAACAATGAGGGTTCTACATTTTCAAATCGTGAACTAGTAGATATTTTGTGCGTGGTGTTTTCGTTTGAGGTATGCTAACGCGACCGAGAATTTACGACCGTTATGAACTTCTCTCTTCACCTAAATTAGGCTTTTAGAACCAAGCCAAATGCGAAACGGCCACTCGGGCTTATATAAATCAAGTATTTAATTTATCTATATTTTTATATATCTAAGTTAAATACTTTTACAATATACGGAGAATCGATGAAAATTTTAATTTTAGGGACCGGTGGTAGAGAATACTCTATCGGTTTAGCAATTTCAAAAGAGCAAGAGAAACATGAACTATTTTTTCAACCAGGTAATGGTGCTACAAACAACTTAGGTACTAACTTAAACATCAAAGATTATAATGAATTAGCAGATTATGTAGAGGTTAATGAGATTGAACTAACTATTGTTGGTCCTGAAGCTCCTCTTGTTGATGGTGTTGTTGATATTTTTAAAGCTAAGGGTCTTACAATTTTTGGACCAAGCAAAGAGGCTGCTCAGCTAGAGGGTTCAAAAGTTTATATGAAAAATTTCTTAGCAAAATACAATATCCCAACAGCTAGGTATATTGAAACTTCTTCTATTGAAGATGCTTTTAAATTTACAGATTCTTTAACTGCTCCTATCGTAGTAAAAGCTGATGGACTTTGTGGTGGCAAGGGTGTAATTATCGCTCAGAATCATGATGAAGCAAAAGTTGCAATAAGCGAGATGTTAAGTGGTAAAAGTTTTGGTGATGCTGGACTTAAAGTTATCGTTGAAGAGTTTTTAGATGGTTATGAGCTTTCAATGTTCGCAGTTTGTGATGGTGATGATTATATTTTACTTCCAGCTGCACAAGATCATAAAAGACTTTTAGATAATGATGAGGGTCCAAATACTGGTGGTATGGGTGCGTATGCTCCAACACCTTTAGTGGATGAAGAGCTATATCAAAAAGTAAAAGATAGAGTGATTGTTCCAACTTTAGATGGGATGAAAAAAGAGGGAGCACCTTTTGAGGGTGTTTTATTTATCGGAATCATGGTTGTAAATGGTGAGCCAATTACACTAGAGTTTAATGTAAGGTTTGGTGACCCAGAGTGTGAGATTCTTATGCCACTCATGACTTCATCAGTTTCTGATATGTTCTTAAAAGCATCTACAAATAGACTTAATGAGATAAAAGTTGAGTTCTCTTCGCAATTTGCAGTTGGTGTAGTAATGGCGAGTGGAAATTACCCTTATGGCTCTTCAACTCCTGCTGAGATAATTTTAGATGAAGTAAAGCATGATGATATTGAAAAATATACTCATATCTCTTATGCTGGTGTAAGTATGGAAGATGATGTTCTTTATGCTGATGGTGGTAGAGTTCTTGTTTGTGTTGGTCTTGGTGATTCTATAAAAGAGGCTAGAGATAGAGCATATTTAAGATGTGGACAGGTTCATTTTGCTGGTAAAAAAATACGAACAGATATCGCATATCAAGCACTTTAGGAACTGATTTGAATGAAGAGATAGAAAATCTACTCCATAGGGAGAATATGGTTTTAGCATCTATTAAAAAAAGAAGTTTGGCTTTTTTGATAGATGAAGTTTTATTGTCACTTTTATTGATGTTTGCTTTATGGGATTCTTTTACGGGTGCTACAACAACAGAAGATATTATCCTTGTTACAAATACTTTTATTTTAGAATTTTTAGCAATGAAGATTTTTTATCAAGCTTTTTTTGTAATGAAGTATGGTGCTTCGATAGGTAAGATAGTTATGAAAATAAGAGTGATAGAGATAAACACTCTTCAAACTCCTAGTGTAGTAAGTGCTTTAAATCGTGGAATTTTCCGTGTTGTTGGGGAACTTTTCTTTTATTTTGGCTTTTTATGGGGGATGCTAGATCCATCTCGTCAAACACTTCATGATAAAACTGCTAAAACTTTGGTTATCGATGCTTAAATTTTTACTTTCACTTTTACTCCTAGGCATCGTTGTAAACGCAGAAGATAAAGTGGAGATACATGCTTCATCAATAGACACTAAAGATAATATAGTTAGAGCTTATGATGGAATTAATGTTATTTATAAAGACTACTATTTAACTGCTGATAGTGCAACTTACAATAGAGCTACTGGTGAACTAGAACTCTTTGGAAATGTTCATGCAACTAAAGGGACAGTTTACAAAATACTAGGAAATAGGGCAACATTAAATATATCAAAAAAAGAAAAAAGCTTTCATCCATTTTTTATGTTAGAGCGTGAATCCCAAGTTTGGATTAGTGCAGATAAAGGTAGTGGGAAAGAGGATGATTTAGATATCATCTCTGGTGTAATTAGTGGCTGTGATCCTAATGACCCTCTTTGGAAAATGGAATTTAGTTTATCTGAGTATAACACCGATACTAAATGGTTAAATCTTTATAATGCAAGAATATACATATATGATATCCCCGTTTTTTATACACCTTATTTTGGTCGTTCACTTAGTAAAGAGAGAGAAACAGGTCTTTTAACACCAAACCTAGGTTTATCTAATAATGAGGGATTTTATTATCAACAACCAATTTATATAGCACCACAAAATTGGTGGGATTTAGAGTTTAAACCTCAGATTCGAACAAGTAGAGGAAGTGGTTTATACTCTACGATTAGATTTGTTGATAGTGAAATTTCAAAGGGTGAAATTGCATTTGGTTATTTTAAAGAGAAAGATGATTTCTTTAAGGAACAAAACTTAGCAAATGATGTACATTATGGTTTTAACATAAAATATGAAAACAGTGATTTTTTAAATCAACTCTTTGATAATGATTTTAAGGGACAATCAGAACTTTTTATAGATATTAAAAATATGAATGATGTTGATTATATTAATCTATCTAATAATGACTCAACACAGAGTGCAACTGCAACACAATTACTTTCCCGTGGTAACTTGTTTTACAATACAGATAATCATTATATTGGTGCATATTTTAAATATTATAAAGATTTAACAATAGAAACCAATGAAGATACTTTACAGATATTACCAACTTTGCATTATCATCGTTATATTGAGACATTGTTAGATAATCATCTTTTATATGATATTGATATTCAGGCTAATAATATTAAAAGAGATATAAATATAGATGCAATTCAAACAGATTTAAATATTCCACTCTCCTTACAAACAGAACTGTTTGATGAATATCTAAACCTATCGTATACCTCATATCTATATGCTCAATATTCAAATTTTTCTGGCTCAGAAAAAATATATAGTGGTGAGTATGATAATGGTTTGTTTGCTAGACAATATAATACATTTGAGCTATCTTCTAACCTTATTAAATCTTATGATGAGTTTTCACATTCGGTTGGTTTCGGTGCAAGATATACACTTGCTGGTTTAGAGATGACAGATGGATATTATGATTATAATAAAGAGTTTTGTTCAAACACAGCAAATAAAGATAATCCAAGATGTGATTTTTATAACATAACTGATGTTGATGAAGCACTTCAACTTGATTTCACACAGTATCTTTTTGATTTAAATGGTAAAGAGGTGATTTATCATAAACTGGCTCAAGTTATAGCAAATAAAAATTCAAATTTCGGTGAATTAGAGAATGAACTTGATTATAAGGTAACAAGTCATATAAATTTCTATAATAATATGTTTTATAATTACGAGGAAAATGGTTTTTCAAAAATATTACATAGGCTATCATATAAAGATAGTAGTTTTAATATTGCCTTATCCCATCTATTTAAGGATACTTTTTTAGAGGAAAAAGACACTGTTTTACCCCGTTCAAGCTATATGACATCAAGTGCAAGTTATACTTACGACTCTCATTATTCTTATAAAGTTAAAATGAATTATGATTTAGAAACAAGTTTAAAAAAAAGTGCAGAGATAGGTTTCTTATATAAAAAAAGGTGTTGGGATTTTGGTCTGAGATATATAGAAAATAATAGACCAGTTCTTACAAAAAACAATATATCATCTTCTGTGTATGATAGGTATATATATTTTACTATTGTTTTTAAACCATTTATGTCTGGTAAAGATACAGATATTGATTTGGAACTTCCTAATATCTTAAAGGGAACATAATGAAGCGATATAAAAATATTTTACAAAATCGTGAAGATGCTTCTATAAAACTTCAAGATGTTATACCGATGCAAAGATTAAAAGATGAATCTTGGAAAATTATTGCTGTATCAAAGGGTGGTTTAGAACTTGGAAATTTTATAAGAGGAAATTTAGAAAATAGTTTAGATTTCCTTTTTTCTGAAGCTATAATGGCACCAAGTAATGATGAATGTGAAATCGCAAGAGTCAGTGAAACAGAAGAGATAGTTATAAATGAGAAACTTGTATCCTCTTTTGAGATACAATACGATTATATTTATGGTGAATCTCATAGAAAACATGAAGAGAAAATATTGAGTCATGTCTATCAATATAGAAAAGGGAGACATTTTTCATCAGTGAAAAATGAGGTTATTTTACTTGTTGATGAGGGAAGTGAAACTGGTTCAAAATTTATGACTGCACTTAAAACTATTTTGACACTCAAACCAAAAGCAGTTTATTTAGCAGTTCCAGTTTTGCCAAGTGATATATTAGAATTACTAGAGCCATTTGCAGATGATATCTTTTATCTGCATAGTATAGGTGATTATGTTGAAACCTCTTTATATTATAAAGAGTTTGAAGATATTAATGAAGAAAAAATAGAAAAATTACTAGAGGAAAAACAATGAAATACGATGTAAGTTTAGAGTTAAAAAATAGAGAAGAGTCATACTCTTTTGGAGATGTTGCAAAACAAGCTAACGGTTCAGCATGGATTAAATCAGGTAAGACAGTGATTCTTGCAACAGTTGTAATTGATGAAACAGAGATAGTAAAAGATGATTTTTTACCTTTAACTGTTCAGTATATTGAAAAAACTTATGCAGCTGGAAAGATTCCAGGTGGTTTCTTTAAAAGAGAAACTAAGCCAAGTGATTTTGAAACTTTAACTTCTAGAATAGTTGATCGTTCACTTCGTCCACTTTTCCCAAAAGGTTTTGGTCACCCAACTCAAATCACTATTATGACATTTTCAGCTGATTCAGAATCTGATTTACAAGTTCTTGCACTAAATGCTGCATCAGCTGCACTTTTTACTTCAGATATTGATATTAACACTTCAGTTTCTGCTGTTCGTACTGCAAAAGTCAATGGTCAACTAGTTTTAAATCCAACTCTTTCTCAGCTCAAAGATTCTACACTAGATTTGTATCTATCAGGTACAAAAGATGATTTATTGATGATAGAGATGCGTACATTTGGTGGGGAAAGTGTTGATGTTAATGAGTTGATGATTGACCCAACAATTGATCCAACTATGGGAACAGCAGTTATATCTGAGCATACTTCAAACGCAATGAATGAAAATGAACTTATAGAAGTTTTTGAAAAAACTCAAGCTGAACTTTTCACAACAAATGCTAAATATGAAGAGGCATTTTCGGCTCATAAAAAAGAGATTCAAACACTTGACTTAAAAGCAAATGAGTTAAATGCTGAGATGGTTTCATATGTGAGAGATAATCATATGGCAGATATAAAATCTGCAATGAACCAAATGGCAAAATCAGAGCGTTCAACTGCTCTTAGACAACTTAGAAAAAATATCATTGCAACTAAAGATGAGTGGGTAGAGGCTGAACTTAAAGATGCCATTGAGAGTGTAAAAAAAGAGCAAGTTAGAGCTCAGATTTTAAATGAAAGAGTTCGTGCTGATGGTAGAGCTTTAACGGAAGTAAGACCTATCTCTATAGATACAAATGTACTTCCTAATACACACTCTTCATGTTTATTTACTCGTGGTCAGACACAAGCTTTAGTTGTTCTTACTATGGGTGGGCCAAAAGATGCACAGATGTTTGAATCTCTTACAGAAACACAAACTCAAAATGAAAACTTTATGGTTCACTATAACTTCCCAGGATTCTCAGTTGGTGAAGCTTCACCTGTTATGGGAACAAAAAGAAGAGAATTAGGTCACGGGAATTTAGCAAAAAGAGCATTAGAATCTTCAATTGATTTAGATGGTCAAACAGTTCGTTTGGTTTCAGAGATATTAGAATCAAATGGTTCATCATCAATGGCTACTGTTTGTGGTGGCTATATGGCTCTTAGGGCAGCTGATATAGAAACAAGTGATACTATCGCTGGAATCGCTATGGGTATGGTAAGCGAGGGTGATAAATATGCAATCCTTTCAGATATAATGGGACTTGAAGATCATGATGGTGATATGGACTTTAAAGTAACAGGTTCTAAGGATGGAATCACTGCAATGCAGATGGATATTAAACTTGGTGGAATCTCTTTAGATATACTTAAAGAAGCATTATATCAAGCTAAAGATGGTAGAAGTCATATCATTGATATTATGCTTGAAGCTGAATCTAAAATAGAGTTTAATGATGGTGTACTACCATCAACTGATATTTTTCATATAGATTCTAGTTTTATTGGTGAGATTATTGGTCAAGCTGGAAAAACTATTCGTGAAATTATTGAGAAATTTGAAGTGGCTATCGATATAGATAAAAAAGATGGTAAAGTAAAAATTACTGGTAAAAATAAAACTGGTGTAGCTGGAGCAAAAGAGCATATTCATGGAATTGTAAATGCACCAAAAGTTGAAAAAATTAAGTACGAAGTTGGTGGAAGATACGATGGAACTGTTAAAAGAATCGTTGATTTTGGAGCATTCGTTGAGCTTCCAGATGGAACTGATGGACTTTTACACATCTCTAAAATATCAGATCAAAGAGTAGATAAAGTATCTGATGTATTAAGCGAAGGTGAAAAAATAAAAGTAGAAATCTTAGAATTTAAAGGGAATAAAATCTCTTTAGGTCGTGCATAATCGTTATAATTTTACATAATTCTCACTTTTGTGAGAATTTACCTTCATTTTAAACTTCACTTTATCACTTCTTTAGTATAATCCCACATCAATTTTTAGTAGGGAAATCGATGCATTTATGTATGGGTTGCTTCATGTCACAATGGGGTTACGCTATCCGAACAATTTTGTAATAATAATATATGGAGAAACTTATGAAAAAAGTTCTATTTTTAATGTTAGCATTAGCTACTGCTGCAATGGCATCTGACGGTGATGTTGCAAACCAAACTCTTAAAGCTTACTCAATGATCGCTGCTGGTCTTGGTCTTGGTCTTGCTGCTCTTGGTGGAGCTATCGGTATGGGTCATACTGCTGCTGCAACTATCGCTGGTACTGCTAGAAACCCAGGTCTTGGTGCTAAACTAATGACAACAATGTTCATCGCTCTTGCAATGATCGAAGCACAAGTTATTTATGCACTAGTTATTGCATTAATCGCTCTTTATGCTAACCCATACTTAGGTTAATCTTTAAGATTTAACTTTAGTACCCCTCGTTAGCCCTTTTGGGCTAACACTTTTAACTTCTTTTTACAATGCGACCGTGGTGGAACGGTAGACACGCTACCTTGAGGGGGTAGTGCCCTACGGGCGTGAGAGTTCAAATCTCTCCGGTCGCACCATCTAGTAACCCCTTAAATACGGGCTTTCAAAGCTTTTTAAAATTATGGGTGTCCGTTTAGGTGTCCAAACTTATTAAAAAAACTAGCATTATTTATTTTAAAAATATTGAAACCATATCTTAATCAATTATCTTTTTAATACAATCACCACCATAATAATTAATAGCATCCTCATAACTTTGTGCAAAATCTAAACAAAATGGAAGTAGTGCATCACCGAAACAATTCGCGAACTCTCGCATATACATATTGCAATTATTAGAATCTTCAAGATAGGATTTAAAATCTTCTATCTCTTGTTTATCTAATCCCACTAACTCAAACTGTTCTATTTTAAAATCTACAATAAACTTATTATAATCTTCTTGATTCAGATAATCAGCAAAACCTAAATTATTAATTGTTTCTACACTTGGAGTTATAACCATCTTTGGAAACTGTAAATAATCATCCCCTTTATGCTCTCCTATGCTCTTAATCGCTTTATGTAAATCTATCTTACCACTAGGTAAAAAACACCCATTAAGTACACCCTCATCCTTAAACCTCGTTATCATTCCATTTGATAGATTGATATGTTTAGCTAAGTTTTGTTTAGTTACTTCAATTATTTTCATTTTACTTTTTAGCCTTTTTTTTATACACCCTGTTATAATTTATACAGTTAAAATAATTTTCTTCATAGTATAGGTTTTCCATCATTTTATGGGTTTTTTTATTACACCTTTTGAAAGTCTATAAATAGTGAGTTGATGGGGATTTCACTCCCCTCATATAAAAAATCTCTTCAATAGTACCTTTTACTTT
>JAYEKJ010000056.1:0-2961 GCA_034660975.1 Campylobacterota bacterium | reverse complement strand
TATAGCCATCCTAAAACAACTGTTTAAAAATTGATATTATAATGACGCTAAATAAAGGAAAACAAATTATGAATTTAACTCACTTAGATGAGAATCAAAGACCAAAAATGGTTGATGTTTCAGATAAAAATCAAACTACAAGAATTGCTGTTGCTAGTGGCGTAATAGAGGTAGGTCAAGAAGCTTATGATAATGTAATAAATGAAAATAATAAAAAAGGCCCTGTACTTCAAACAGCTGTAATTGCTGCTATTATGGGTGTTAAACAAACATCTACTCTTATCCCAATGTGTCATCCTCTTAACCTTAGTGGGATTAACTGTGATATTGATGAACTACCTGAACTACCAGGATTCAAACTAACAGTAACAACGAAACTAACAGGTAAAACTGGTGTTGAGATGGAAGCTTTAACAGGTGTGAGTGTTGGACTTTTAACAATTTACGATATGTTAAAAGCGATAGATAAAGGGATGCTTATCAAAAATGTACAACTAGAGGAAAAATCAGGAGGGGTAAATGGAGATTTTAAACGATAGAAAGGAGAAGTTAGAGTTAGAGTACCCTTGTGGCTGGACATATAAGCTTATTGGCTATGAAAAAGAGGCTATTCAAAAAGCTATTCATAGTGTTATTGCCCAGAGAGAACATAACTTAACTCACTCCAACTCTAGTAAAACTGGAAAATATGTAAGTATGAATCTTGACATTGTTATTCAAAATGAGGATGAGAGAACTTTTATATTTGAAGCTCTAAAAGCTCATCAACATATAAAAATGGTACTCTAAAGAATTAGTAAGGAGATGAACTGATGAAAAAAATATTGATATTTATACTTCTTAGTATATATCTTAACGCTGCCACAATTACAGATATAGACAATAAAATAATCTTAGCACAAAAGCAAAATAAAGATATTATGATCTATTTTCATATTCCAAATTGCTCTTATTGTGAAGCGATGCTAGATGAAAATTTTAAAGATGAAGAGATAGCAGAAGAGATAGATCAAAATTTCATATTTATCGATATGTTTACAGCAAACAACGATATTATAAAATATAAAGATTTTAAGGGAAGCGTAAAAGAGTTCGCAAAATATATGGGAGCTATCGCATACCCTGCAACAATCTTTTTAGATAAAAACCATAAAATATCATATCGATCTATTGGATATAGAAATACTAGAGAATATCTTATGGAACTTATGTTTATCTCATCTAAAAGTTACAATAAACTTAGCCTTGAAGATTTTACAACTAAAATAGAATTTGAAAGGGATGATTAAGCTATGATATACTCAAGAAGAGATGCATTAAAGACAATAGGCTTATTAGCAGCTACAACAACTACGCTTGGGGCAAGTCAATTAAAAACAAAAAAAGACAGTATAACAAATAAAGCAGCATTACCTAAAAAAACATCTACAAGAGTGGTGATAGTTGGTGGTGGCTGGTCTGGACTCTCAGTTGCCAAAAATATCAAGATGCTATCAAAAGAGATTGATGTTGTGTTGGTTGAGCAAAAAGAGCAGTTTGTCTCATGCCCCATGAGTAACCTTTGGCTTGTAGATAAAGTGAGTTTAGAGTATCTAACACATGATTATTTAGAAGCAGCAAGAAATAATAACTACAGATTTTTTCATGCAACTGCAACAGATATGGATAAGAAAAATAGAACTTTACATACAAGCAGAGGGGATATAGATTATGACTATATTGTTTTTGCTCCAGGTATTGATTATGATTATTCACATATTACAAATGGTGATTTAAGCTTAGAGGGAAGACTAAGGCAAGAGTATCCCGCTGCTTTTAAAGCAGGAAGTGAATACCTTACACTTAAAAACAAGATACAAAACTTTAAAGGTGGTAATTTTATTATGAGTGTACCTAAGGGGAACTATAGATGTTTACCTGCCCCTTATGAGAGAGCTTGTTTAGTTGCTGATTATTTCAAATCTAAAAAATTAAAAGCAAAAGTTATTTTACTTGATGAGAACAACGATATAACGATAAAAGAGCATGGATTCCACTCAGCTTTTGAAAAACTATATGCAGGTTATATAGACTACCATCCAAACTCTAAAATAGAGTATATAGATTTAGATGATAAGTTTATAGAAACAGAGTTTGAGGAGTTCTATTTTGATGATGCATCATTTTATCCACCAATTCGAGGTGCTTCTATATTAGAAAAAGTTGGTATTGCTAAAGATACTGTATTTAATAAACTAGAGGGTAACATAGATGGTTTAACCTATGAGGCTATAGGGGAAGAGAATATTTTTATCTGTGGAGATGCAAGACCTATGGGCTTTTCTAAATCTGGAAACACTGCAAGTACAGAGGGGCTATATGTTGCCAAATCTGTTCTCAACAAAATAAACAAAGGTGTATCAATACCATGGGAATCACCAACTACTTTATGTTTCTCAGCTGTATCTGCTAACCCTGAGAGAGCTATATTTGTAAACTCACAATATGCTTATGATAAAAAGAAAAAAACTTTTGGTTTTGCAACCCCTAAGACGAGTGAGGTTTGGAGTGGTGACGAGGGACTTACAAATGCAAAAGCCCAGTATGACTGGGCAGACGCCTTATTTAGATATATGTTTAAATAAACACTGTTGTTGCGAAGACCACTCAAAGTTTTGTATCAGTAACCCGTAGCCATTAAAATTATATTATAGTTCGTAATTTAGTTTGAAACTTATAGAAAGCTCTAAAACCTACTGGTTGTTGAACTTCCTTAAGGGACATTTTGTCCTTTTAATGGATTATTTAACAAATAACGGAACACTTTGTCCAAATAACGGCTTATTTCATGATAAAAGGACACTTTATATTTAAGAATAATAAGTAAAATATTGAAAATATGACAAATTGTCATAGAATCATATATATTATCACTTTATAGAGGACATTTTATGTGTTCCTATATTTGTTTTTATTAAATCT
>JAYEKJ010000055.1:0-14390 GCA_034660975.1 Campylobacterota bacterium | reverse complement strand
ATTCAAGAGTTATTAGGTCACAAAAGTGTTGAGACTACCATGATATATACTCATGTAGTATCTGAGATGAACAAAGCTAAACTAATTAGCCCACTAGATTTTTAGGAGTATGGTTATGAAAAGTGTAAATTGTGCAACTTATGAGGGGATAGATGCTAAGGTTGTTACTGTGGAATCTACTCTGACAAAGGGCTTACCATCTTTTTCTATTGTTGGGATGGCTAGTACGGCTATAACAGAAGCAAAAGAGCGTGTGAAGTCTGCATTGCTCTCCAATGAGTTCTCTTTTCCACCTAAAAGAATCACTATAAACCTAGCACCTAGCGATGTAAAAAAAGAGGGTTCACAGTTTGATTTGAGCATCGCTCTTTTGATTGCTCTTGACTATTTAGAAGATGATCTGAGTGGTTGGTTTGTATTTGGTGAACTGGGGCTTGATGGTGTTGTTAAAGAGAATCTACTACTTTATCCACTTATTCTTTCCCTTGCAAACCAAAAACTTATCTCTAAAGCTATAGTTCCATTCTCAGCATTGGAGAAACTATCTAAGATTCCTCATATTGAGTTTTATGGTGTAAAAACTCTTCAAGAAGCGATGGATCTATTAAAGAATCAAGAGGGTATAACACCCTCTATGGAATCAGGCTCAATAGAGTACCCGTTTTATGAGATAGAATCTGATAAATATTATTATCTCAAAGAGTATGAAGATGATTTTTGTGATGTCAAAGGGCAAGAGGTGGCAAAAAGAGCTGCCCTTATCTCTGCATGTGGATTTCATAACATACTTTTTGAGGGGAGTCCGGGATGTGGTAAAAGTATGATTGCTAAAAGGTTACGATATATTTTACCACCGATGAGTTCAGATGAGATTCTTGATATTGCCAAACTGCAAGCTTTAGATTCTATAGAGCCAAATTTTAAACCCCATAGAGCGATGAGAAGTCCACACCATAGTTCAACATTAGCATCTATATTTGGTGGTGGTTCTTTTAAGGCTCAGATAGGGGAGGTTGGTTTGGCTCATCGGGGAATCTTATTTTTCGATGAGTTACCTCACTTTTCTAAAAATGTTTTAGAAGCATTAAGAGAACCGATGGAAGATAACAAGATAAGAATCTCTCGTGTAAATTCTAAGGTAGAATATCCAGCCGATTTTCTTTTTATAGGTGCTATGAATCCATGTCCATGTGGAAATCTTTTAAACAAAACAAAAGAGTGTAGATGTAGTGATATTGAGATAAAAAGATATAAAAATAGACTGAGTGATCCATTCTTAGATAGAGTAGATATAACAGTTGTTATGCAGAGTGTTAGTGCTAACGATAAAACAAGTTATAGCTCTAAAGAGTTACACAAGATGGTTGTAGCAACTCATATATTTGCTAAGAACCGAGGTCAAGAGAAGTTTAATGCAAAACTAAATGATTCTGATATAGAGAAGTTTTGTGTTTTAAATGAGGAGGCAAAAATTACTTTAGATATGGCAATAGATCGGTTTGACATGTCTTTTAGAAGTATCAAAAAGGTGCAAAAAGTGGGAAGAACTATCGCTGACTTAGATTCTTCAGAGATAATAGAGAAAAAACATATTTTAGAGGCTCTGAGTTATAGAAGAAGATAAGGTTATATAACCTTATCTATACATTATAATAAGTAGCATTTGGATGATAAACAACCAGTGCAGAGGTAGATTGCTCAGGGTGAATCTGAAAAGTCTCACTTAACTCTATCCCAAACTCCTCAGGTTTTAACAAATCAAAAAGTGGACGGTTAAGTTCCAAGTCTGGACACGCTGCATAACCAAATGAGTAACGACTCCCTTGATATTTGTTCATCTGAACATCGCTTAGCTTACTCCCCTCATTATCTGAAATATTCAAATCAAGTCTTATCTGTTTGTGAGCTATCTCAGCTAAGGCTTCTGCTAACTCAACCCCAAGACCATGAAACTGATAATACTCTGTATAGTTTCCATCATCCATAATAGTTCTCTCAACATCGCTGAGTTTAGAACCAGCACTAACACATGTTAGTGCTATAACATCGTGTCTCTCACGGTGAAAAAAGTCACTTATAGCACGGTGTGGCTGTTTTGATTGTCTAGGGAAAGTAAACTGTTTTACAGCTCTACCCATCACCTTATCTAAATGCTCACGATTCACTTCATCCTCAGAGTTATACCCCTCACTCTCATCAAAAATAAGAAGGGTATTATCATCACTACGACATGGAAAATATCCATAGATGATAGTTGGTTCAAAAAGTTTCTTATCTAAAAATTGTGCTTTGAGTTTCTCATAAGCTGGTAGAATCACCTCGTCCACCTGTTTTTGATACTCCTCTTTAGTTTTACCTTTTGAGCTATATCCCCAACGAGACTTAAATAGAATCTTATGGTTTATCCACTCAAAAGCCATCTCTATTTGTGTTTGTGTTAGTTTTATCTCACGGCGACCCCAAAAAGGTGGTGTTGGAACTTTTATATCACGACGAGGCATCTTTAACTCTTCAAAAGGTGGGATAATTACCTCTTTTTTCTCTTTCAAAATTTTTTCTTCTGAATCTATCCCATGTAAATTAGTATCAAAATTTCCAGCTTCGATTCTACTCATCGCTGTTACACCATCAAAAGCATCCTTACAGTAAAAAATTGGTCCATCATAAAAAGGGCGACAAAAATCATCTATAAATGTACGAGTTAAAGCGGCTCCACCAAGAAGAACAGGAATCTTAATCCCCTCAGCTTTGAGAGCTTTTAGATTCTCTTGCATCACTTGTGTTGATTTTACTAAAAGACCACTCATCCCAAATGCAGAGATATGCCCATCTTTTGTAGCTTGTATAAACTCTTCAAGTTCAACTTTGATTCCTAAGTTATTTACCTTAAAACCGTTGTTTGAGAGGATAATATCTACAAGATTCTTCCCAACATCATGCACATCACCTTTTACAGTACCAAGTGCCAAGGTTGTATCTACCTCTTTTTCAACTTTGGGAAGATATGGGTTGAGATGGTCAACTGTTTTTTTCATAGTCTCAGCTGATTGAAGAACGAAAGGGAGTTGCATCTGTCCACTTCCAAAGAGTTCCCCAACTACTTTCATCGCATCTATAAGAATCTCATTTACAATTTTCTCAGCAGGGATAGTATGGCGAACCTCTTCCACTAATGGAATCATTCTATCTTTATCCCCATCCATTAGAAGTTTAGCGATTTTTTCCTCATCACTCATCTTGAGATACTCTTCATCCACAGCTGTCGTATCTATCGCCACTTTAGATGAAAAATGCTCTATGAAGTTAAAAAGTGCTTCACCGTTTGGTTTTCGGTTAAAAATCAAATCATCACAAATCTCTTGATCCTCTTTAGAGATTTTGTTGATAGGGATGATATGTTTCACATTGATGATAACAGATGTTAGTCCCGCTTCTATACAATGGTGTAAAAACATAGAGTTTAGATATGGTCTAGCATCTTTATCTAGTCCAAAAGAGATGTTTGAAAGCCCTAGAGTAGTTCCAACCTCTGGGTGTTTGATTCTGAGTTCACGAATTGCCTTAATAGTGTTGATACCAGCATCCCAATATTCCTCATCCCCACTTCCAAGTGTAAATGTAAGAACATCAAAAACTAAATCCTCTTTTTTTAGTTTATGTCTTGAAGTTGCTAAATCTATGATTCTCTGGGCTACAGCTATTTTATTTTCAACAGTTTTAGCCATCCCAACTTCGTCAATTGTAAGACAAACAAGAGATGCACCATATTTTTTCGCTAAAGAACACACCTCGTCAAACTTAGGCTCACCATCTTCAAGGTTTACCGAGTTGAGCATCGGTTTTCCACCAATATTTTTAAGAGCAGTTTCAAGTCCACTTGTTTGAGTAGAATCTGGCATAAGTGGAAGTGGAATCTTTTGGTTATACATCCCCATAACTGCGTTCATATCTTTGGTTTCATCTCGTCCTGCAAAACCAACATTCACATCTATAATATGAGCTCCTGCACGAACTTGTTGTTGAGCAACACTTAGAGTTCCCTCATAGTTTTCAGCTAAAAGAAGTTCACGGAATGCTTTTGAACCTGTTGCATTACTTCTCTCACCCATTAAAAGTGGAGCAGGTTCTTGCATAAGTTCCACTGTGTTAAAAAGTGAAGCTATAGAAGTTGGGTGTGAACCAGTTGGTGTTTTTGGTTTTATAGAACTTACCTTATCTACTAAAGCACGGATATGTTGGGGAGTTGTTCCACAACATCCACCAAGAAAACTTACACCATCATAGGCTAAAAATTTCTCTTGTTGAGTAGTAAACTCATCTGGTCCCATTGGGTAGTAAGTATAACCACCACGATTTTGTGGAAGTCCAGCATTTGCATGAACAGAGATAGGTTTATGCCAAAGTTCACTTAAAGTTTTTACATGTTTTAAAACCTGTTCAGGTCCAGTTCCACAGTTAAATCCTAAAGATAAAATATCAAAAGGCTCAAGAATCGTAGCGATAGTGGTAGCATCAGTACCGATAAGCATAGTTCCACTCAGCTCAACTGTAACAGAAACCATAACAGGAATCTCAGTGTTTTTCTGTTTGTTAGCCTCATCAATCGCATGAAGCCCAGCTTTTATCTGAAGTGGGTCTTGACAAGTCTCAAGGAGAAAAACATCAACACCACCATCTATAAGAGCGATACAAAACTCAGTATAACCCTCAAACATCTCATCATAAGTGATATGTCCTAATGATGGAAGTTTTGTTCCCGGTCCAACTGAACCAAGACAGAATCGTGGATGCTCAGGTGTGCTAAACTTTTCACACTCAGCCTTAACTAACTCTGCTCCAGCCTTTGTAAGCTCATAAGCACGATTGCCAATTTGGTATTCATCAAGAACCCAAGAGAAAGAGCCAAAAGTATTTGTAGTGATAAAGTCAGCACCAGCAGTTAAGTAAGCATGAAAAATTTCACTTAAAACTTCAGGACAGGTAACATTGAGAAGTTCGTTACACCCCTCATTCCCCTCCCAAGCACTAGTTGGAATCTTATCATCGCGTTGTTGAAGTTGAGTTCCCATTGCACCATCTATGATAAGTGGACGAGTTTTTATTGTGTTTAGTATCTGTTGTTTTGTTGTCATTTTATTTAAAACTTTTTATGAAAATTATTAATTGTATTTTAGCATCTTTGTACATAAAAATTGCTGTTATCTATTTTTGCAGTTTTAAGTGTGGCTTATAATCATCAACTATGTGCTATAATATTTTAATTAAATTTAATATAAAAGGATATGTAATAATGAAGAAAATGTTAACTGTTTCAGCTGTTACAGCGATGTTATTATTTAGTGGGTGTGAGAACGAAGCTGAAGATAGGATGTTGACTCAGCAGATGTTAGATAGAGGTGACTTTGATGGGGTTATATCTGCGTTAGAGGATAAAGAGCTTAAAACAGATGAAGATAATTTAAAATTAGCATCGGCATATATGGATAAAGCTGGTTTTAGTGTAACTGATTTAGTTTCTATTGTAGCAGATGCAGAGGATGATGCGGAGACTTCATTTGCTTCATTTATCACTAGTGTTAGTGAAGATAAAACAGCAGAAACATTAGATAATTTACAAAAGGCAATTGATTACTATTCTGAACTTGTAGATATAGATGATAGTGCTAATTTATCTAAATCTCGTTCATATACAGTAGATGAAGATTCTGAAGTTGTAGATGATTATTCAGATGAATTAGATTTGGATACAAATGAGCTTTTTCTAGGTTTAGCATATATAGCGAAAGCAGCAACAGTTTTAAGTTATATGGGTGATGTTGCAAAACTAGAAGATTCTGGAACAGATGGAAATCTTTTAGCATCAGGATGTGCAATGGCAAAAGTTTATGCTCCTTCTGAAAATTTAGATGAGTGTATGAGTGTTACTTACACAGGTTCTCTTCCTATATATGAAAAAATTGATGTAATTTTGGCTAATGGAGATGGTAAAACATATCATTATCTTGCAAATAGCACTAAAGAACATTTAGTATTAACAGACTATACAACAAACTTTAATTTGACAGGCTACCCAAATCCTGTAAAAGATGAGAATTTAACAGTTCTTGGAGCTTTACTTGATACTCTTAATAGTGCATTTGACTTTATTGTAAGTGCTGCACCAGATGATGTAAAAGAGGATATAGTGAGTTATAGAGATGAGCTTAATTCAGATTCAGATCCAAAAATATCTGTAACAGAGTTAACTAATTACCTTAATGCCGAAATGGCAAAAAACTAGAGGGGAGATAGAATTATGTCATACTACAAGTTAGATTCAATAGGAAAAAAAAGATTATTATCATTAGCACTTTTAGGGGCTACTTCATCACTGTTTGCTTTAGGTGCAGAACACGCTTATCTTTATAAAGACCCAAGAATTATGGGTATGGGTGGAGCGAATGTTGCAGTTGGTGCTTATTCAACTTCAGTTTTTTCAAATCCTGCTGGACTTACAAATATTAAAAAAGAGCATGGTATTGTTGTTGATTTAGTTGGAATAGGTATATCTGTAACAGCTGATGCTTTAGAGTTTGCAGATGATGTAGATGAAGCGGGTGATGATTCAGATGCTATGACGGATGTAATTGAAAAATATAATGGCAAAGCATTCCATACAGGTTTTGATAACTATACATCTATATCTAAGAACTCTGATGCTTTTGCATGGTCAATAGGTTTATTAGCAGCAGTTGATAATAACTTTATGACACACTCTAGTGATTTAACTCTTGAAGCAAGTTCAAGAGGTTATGGTGGTGTTATTTTAGGTGTAGCTAAATCGTATGATACTGAGTATGGAAAACTTGATGTAGGTATGGGTGCTAAATATATCTCACAAATCTCTTATGAGGGTAAATTAGATATTAATGATTTAACAGGTGATGAGGATGTTGCTGATATTTTACAAGAAAAATATGAGAAAGAATCAACAGGATTTGGTATAGATATTGGTGTAGTTTATCATCCTCTTCCAAATAACTTTTGGCATCCAGCAGTAGGTATGAGTATTATGAATCTTGGCTCTATGGGTATGGATGATAATTATGGTCATCAACCAACTACGGTAAATATTGGTGCTTCTATCTCACCAGAAGTTAAATTTATTGATAAATTAGTTGTTGCTGTTGATTATATTGATATGTTTGATGCAAATAAGGCTCGTTTTTATAATATGGATGAAACTATTGAGGATGTATCAGAATCTGATATGATGAAACGAATCCGTTTAGGTGTTGGTCTTGGTTTAATTGATACCTCACTTTTATCATTAACACTCAATGGTGGTATATATCAAAGTGCTTATACAGCTGGTGTAGAACTTGAATTTTTAGTTTTAAAACTGAGTGCTGCAACCTATGAGGAGGAGATTGGTACTGGTAGTGCTACAAACCCTGATAGAAGATATATGGCTAAGATAGGAATCGGTTGGTAATCTCTTTAGCTATTAAATAAAATTTTACATCTATCCTAAAGCAAATACAAGTTTAGGATAAAATCCACATGCTTTTCGCATGTGGAAATCTTTCCCAAATATTATAAAATGACGAAATTAAGACAACTATTGACTTTTATCGTCACTCATAGTACAATGACGATGAAATTCAAAATAAAGAGAGGTTTATTCGTTATTATGATTATTGCATATATCCGTCCAGATAAACATTTTGATGCTGCTTTTGATCAGTTACAACTGATTAACTCGTATGCTGTCTCTAAAAACATCACTATTGATGATGAATTTGTGGATCAAATTTCTCAAAACAAGCGTCTAATAGAGAGAACTCATGTTACAGAGTATTTTCAAACTAAACCTGAAAGTACACTTTTAGTTTATGATGTATGGGTACTTAGCAGTGATATTGAAGATCTTATTCAGATGTTTTCTTGTCTTTTAAAAAATAATTTTAAAATTCATTTTATTAAGCAATCTATTATAATCTCAGAACAAAGTAGTGTTATGCTTGTTCTTGGATTAATTGACCAACTTCGTCAAAGAATGCAAAATGAATCTAGAAAAATTATTGGAAGACCAAAGGGGAGTAGATCTAGCTCTAAATTTGATAAATATATAAATGATATAATTATTTACATAAAAGAGAAAAAAAGTGTGAGTGAGATGGCACGACTTTTAGGTGTAAGTAGAAGCTCATTAAAAGACTATATAGAATCACGAGAGTTAAAGCAGGTGGCATTTGGTTCATTGTTACCACAAGAACCAGAAGATGCAGAGGAACAAGTGATTAATACAATTATTTGTCCAAATATAAAATAGAAGGGAGTACACAAGATGAGTACAGAAAATAAAGGTATAAATATACCAACACCATGGAGAATTAAAAGATACTATTTTTATATATTAGTAACTATCGTTTCTCTAGTTTTACCTTGGATAACAATTGAGGGGAATCACTTTTTCCTACTAAGTTTTGATAAACTAAAACTACACCTTGCATTTGTTCAGTATGATATGCAAGAGCTTTACTTGATGCCATTTTTACTAATGCTAATGTTCTTAGGAATCTTTGGTATGACAGTTATGGGTGGTCGTGTTTTTTGTGGATGGGTTTGTCCTCAGACTATTTTTCGTGTAATCTATCGTGATCTTATAGAGACTAAAATTTTAGGTATGCGTGGTCGTATTAAGAACAAGCAAAAAGAGCCTGATATGTCTAAGATAGAGAATAAGGTTAAAAAAGTTATAGCTATTCTTTTATGGACAGTTTTATCTCTTATAGCTGCTACAGACTTTTTATGGTACTTTGTTCCACCTGAAGATTTCTTCGCATATTTAGCTGATTTTAATAACCACTGGACACTATTTGGTTCTGTTCTTGGGATCGCTGCATTCTTAATCTATGATATTGTATTTATGAAAGAGAACTTTTGTATCTATGTTTGCCCTTACTCTCGTGTTCAATCAGTTTTATATGATGAGCATACAGTTATGGCTCTTTATGATATGCACCGTGGTGGTAACATCTATGATGGTCATGAGAAACAATTTACTAAACAAAAAGATATTCAAGCAAATGAAGCTCATGCAGAGTGTACAGCTTGTGAGGCTTGTGTAACTGTTTGTCCAACTCACATTGATATCCGTCAAGGTCTTCAGTTAGAGTGTATCAACTGTTTAGAGTGTGTGGATGCTTGTACAACTGTTATGGGTAAACTTGGAAAAGAATCTTTAGTTACTTGGTCAAGTGATTATGAGATAGTTGATCAAAAAGGTAAAACACAGTTCTTCCGTGGAAAGATTTTAGCTTATATTGGTTTACTAGTTGGGCTTATGGTTATTCTTGGTGTAATGGGAAGTACAAAAGAGCATATGCTTTTAAATATCAATAAAGAGACAAGACTTTACTCCACTAAACTTCTCCCTGATGGAAAAGTAAGAGTTGATAATGCTTATGAGTTCCTACTTCAAAATACTCAAAATGAGAAGATGAAGTTTTTCTTTGAAGTAATTCCACCAAAAGGGATGGAGGGTAAAATCACTATCGCTAAACCAACTAGAGAGTTTACAGCAGTTCCTGGGATTAAAAAGAAAAAAATTGTTGTTCTTCGTACAACAGAAGTTTTAGTTGATAATGATAGAAAAGATACTATTATCCCTATCAAAATCAGAGCTTACGCTGTTGGTCATGAAGATAAAATTGTAGTATTTAGAGATTCTACATTTGTATTTCCAAAAGCAGATATATTAAAAGCTGCAAAATAGAAAGTCTAGCAATCGCTAGGCTTTTTTAATTCTTTATAAGATAAACTTTCAATATATTATATTTGGAGTTTATCTTGTTTAAAAAGATTCTATTATCATCACTTCTTATCTACACTATTGTAGGCTTTTTTGTTTTACCTTATATTTTAAAACCTCAGATTATCCAAATTGTAGAGAAAGAGACAAACAGTAAACTTTATATAAAAAATATCTACTTTAACCCTTTTATTTTCAATCTAAAAATATCTGGAATCAAACTAAAATCTTTAGATTCAAAACCCTTAGTCTCTTTAAAATCTATAAAATTTGATTTAGAACTTTATTCACTTTTTAACTCCACAATTCATATTAAACAGTTTGTTTTAGAAGAACCAAAAATCTCTATAATTTATGAAAAAAATAAAAGTTTAAATCTTTTAAAAATATTCAAACCTAGTGAAAAATCGACAGAGAGTGATTCAAAGAGTGAACTCTCAATACCGAGAATCTTGATAGATAGAATCGCTATTGTTAAAGGTAAAGTAGATTATGAAGATTATTCCCATAAAACAAAATTTGATTTTTCATTTAATGATATTGGCTTTGAAGTAAAAGATATTGATACAGATAAACTTGATACCCCCTCAGCAAAATTTAGATTTTATACAACTCTTGGTGATGGGGGTTTTGTAGATTTAAGAGGTGAAACTCTTGGTATGAAACCTTTAAAAATGAAAGGAAATCTGAATTTTGAAGCGAGTAAATTATATACTCAGTGGAGATATTTACAAGATAATTTGAATTTAGAGGTAGCTGACGGTAAGTTAGCTTTATATGCAGATTATAATTTTAATCTTGATAGTTTAGACGATATGATGATAGAGAACTATAGATTCTCTTTAGAAAAACTAAGAATCAAACCAAAGAATCAATACAATGATGTTTTTTATCTAAATAATTTTTCACTCAATGGTGCAACGATAAAACCTTTTAAAAATTATGTTCATATCTCAGAGATAGACTTTGATTCTATAGATATAAAAGTTAAACGGGATGAAAATGGTAAAGTTAATTGGATAGAGTATATCAAACAAAATGATACTAAAATAGATGATAGCAATAAGTCTAGTGATTCTAATGTCACTAAATGGGATGTTCGTGTTGATAATTTCTCACTTAAAAAACTTAAAGTAAATTTTGAAGATAGTGCTATAAAACCAAGTGTAACTACAAATCTCAATGAGTTGAATCTATATTTTCAAAATATAACCTTTGCAGGTGTTGAACCAATCTTTTATAAGATGGATATGTTTTTAAATAAAGATTTTAGATGTAGTTCACAAGGGGATGTAAAACATAAGGTTTTAGATTTAAAATCTTATACAAAATGTGATGGATTAAATCTTACCCATTATCGACCCTATATAGATGATATTGCTACAAAATCTTTAAAAAAATATAATATAAAACTTAAAAGTTCTACTATTGGATTTGATGCTAATATGAGTTTAAATGATGTTGATTCAAAAACAGTAGCTATTGTGAATGATGCTAATTTATATGTGGATAATTTTGCTATAAATAAAAAATCAACTAATGAACCTTTGCTAAGATTCAATATATTTAATCTTAATGGGGTGAAATTTAATAGTGGTACGAAAGAGATAGTTATAGATAAATCTTCATTAGAAACTTTAAAAATTAAAACATCAAGATTGAAAAACGGAACTTTAAATATAGATGATTTAGTTGTCCTTAAAAGGGCTAAGAAAATAGTTAAAACTAAAAATTCATTACCCCAAAAACCATATAACATAAGATTAAAATCTTTTGCACTTAAATCTGCTAAAGTTGATTTTAACGATAAACTTTTAACTCCTAGTGTAAAAAGTAAGTTAGATAGAATCAATCTTAATCTATATGATATAGATTCAAAAAAATATAGTTGGTTAAACTATAACTTATCGATGAGGGTAAACTCAAAAGGTTATATAAATACTAAAGGTTCACTAAGACACACACCACTAAAACAAAACTCAAAATTAGAGTTAAAAAGAATCTCTTTAGTTGAGTTAAATCCATATATTCAACAAAAAGCATTTGTGTCGATAGAGGATGGATACTTAAACCTAAAAACAAAAATAAAATATGCTAAATCAAATTATAAACCTGACTTAGTGGTGAAAGGTTCATTAAATTTAGAGGAGTTTTTAGTTTATGATTCAAGAGATGACACAACTATTTTAGCTTTTAACAATTTAAATTTAAAATCTTTAAATCTTGAACAATTACCAAATAAACTATATGTAGATGAGTTAGATATTGATGGTTTTTATGTTGATGCTATCGTAGATGAAAATAAAACTCTGAATTTTGCAACTCTTGTAAAAAATGGTGATAAAAAAGATGTTAGCATAGATAAAAAAAGTACAGATTCTAAATCAGCTTTCCCAATGAAAATTATGAAAACAAATATCACAAATGGTAATGCAAAATTTGCTGATTTATCCTTACCGATAAAATTTACAACAGATATACATGACTTAAATGGTGTGATTTATATGATATCAAATGAGGCAAGTGAGATAAGTTATATAGATATTTTAGGTGAAGTTGATAGATATGGTTCTACAAAACTAAAAGGTAGTATCAACTCATCTAACCCTAAAGCATATACCGATATAAATTTTAATTTTAGAAATCTAGAGCTTAGTTCATATAGTGGATATAGTGCTTCATTTGCTGGGTATAAGATTGATAGTGGAAAACTCTATTTAGACCTTGGTTACAATATTTTAGATTCTCAGCTACTAAGTACAAATAGTGTGATGATTAAAAATATTACACTAGGGAGGGCTGTTACAAAAGATACTCTCCCTATCGGTTTCGTTATCGCATTGTTGGAAGATAGTGATGGAGTTATTGATGTAAATATGCCAGTTGAAGGGGATTTAGATCAACCTGATTTTAAATATGGAAAGTTAGTTGTTAAAACTTTAGGAAATTTAGTTGTAAAAGCAGTTACTTCACCTTTTAGGTTTTTAGGCTCTATGATGGGGATAAATGGTGAAGATTTGGAATCATTAGATTTTGGGGTGGGGGAGATGGTGATTTTACCACCTGAAAAAGAGAAACTAGATACTATTGCAAAAATTATGACTAAAAGACCAAAAATCAATCTTTTAATATCCCCGGTATATGATTTAAGCAGAGACAGATTAGCTTTACAAAAACAAAAATTAGCAAGTTTAGTAGTTTTGAGAGGTGATGATAAAAATAAACATGAAAATAGTATGAGTATAGAGATACTTGAAGATATTTATGAAGAGTTTAGAGATGATGACAAGCTAGATGAGATAAAAGATGATTTAGAGGAAAAATATAAAGGGGAGATATTAGATAGAGCATATCTAATAGAAGTATTAAAAGAGTGTGTAGCTGTTCAAGTGGTAAAAGAAGAGGAGTTAAAATATTTAGCAATCAAAAGGGCAGAGGTTTTAAAAGAGTATCTAGTAGATGAAAAAATGATAAAATTATCAAGAGTTGCTATTGGAGAGCTTGATATTATTGATGATGATGGTAAATGGGTGAAAACAAAACTGGGGATTGGTATTAAATAAGTTTTTGATATAATCCAAATTATTATTAAGCAATCAAGGATATAAATGCCATTTTCACCATCAAAACGCAAGGGTACTATTAGTGGAATCATATTTGTAGCTATCTTCGCATCAGCAGCAACAATGATTTCAGATATTAGTGCTATAAAAGCATTAGGAATCTCACCTCTTGTTATAGGTATTGTTATGGGTATCTTTTATGCGAACACTCTTCATAACCAAATCCCCAGTGAATGGGGAACTGGTATAACTTTTTCAGCTAAAAAGATTTTAAGATTTGCAATTGTATTTTATGGTTTTAGAATCACATTTCAGCAGATTGCTGAGGTGGGGATGAGTGGGTTTATGGTTTCTCTTATTATGTTGAGTACAACTTTTTTACTTGGAATCTATCTTGGGATTAAAATATTTAAGATGGATAAACATACATCTATTTTGACAGCTTCAGGAGCTTCTGTATGTGGAGCAGCAGCAGTTTTAGCAACTGAACCTGTATTAAAATCAGAGGAACATAAAACAGCGATAGCAGTTTCGATGGTGGTTCTGTTTGGTACCATCTCTATGTTTTTATACCCAGTTTTATATGCTACTATCATAGAACCAGCAACTGGATTTTTGCACATGAGTACTCAAGAGTTTGGAATCTATGTTGGTGGGACTATCCATGAGGTTGCACAAGTTGTTGCAGTTCCAGCTTCAATCGCTGGAGCCCCTCAAGATATGGCTAACTCTGCTGTTATTGTGAAGATGACTAGAGTTATCATGATAGCACCTTTACTTATACTTTTGGGTCTTTACTTATCTTGGGAGGCTAAAAAGGTTGGTGGAGAATCTGATGGTGTAAAGTTAGTTATCCCTTGGTTCGCAGTTTATTTTATCGGTATGGCAGGGTTTAACTCTTTGGGAATCGTTCCTGAGAATATTGTAAATATTATAAATGAGATAGATACATTTTTACTTACTATGGCTATGACAGCATTGGGTATGGGAACAATATTTGCAAAATTTAAAGGGCTTGGTTTAGCGCCAAT
>JAYEKJ010000054.1:0-14444 GCA_034660975.1 Campylobacterota bacterium | reverse complement strand
AAATATCTTTAGAGGTGTTCTTCAACACCATTGACTTAAGCATATAGACACTTTGGAACCTCGAATTTCAAACGCTAAAGCGTGACTTAGAAAATGTATGTCCGTACACAATATAAAGTGTAGGATAAAACTAAATTTTTTTCTGTATTCGAGGCAAGTGCTTTGGTTTCCTTTGTCAGCCTCGAATAAATTCGAGATTCCAATCCTTAAGTCAATGGTGTTGGAGGTGTTCTTTAGTTATTTCACCATAAATATTTGCTCTTCTATCTCTTAAAAGTCCCCAGTACTCCCTTTGCTTTGCATTCTCCTTTAAATCAAATTCAGCATAAAGAATCTCCTCTTTATCCCTAGATGCCTCAGCAATTTTTGCACCTGTATAGTCAGTTATAAAAGATGAACCATAAAAAGTAAGCTCACAACTCTCACCCACCTCTAAGCCTATACGATTTGCAACTACAACTGGAACTGTATTTGTCGCCGAATGACCCATCTGAACCCTTTGCCAGTGATCTTTTGAATCTAAACCAATCTCAGGCTCACTCCCGATTGCCGTTGGGTAAAAAATAATCTCAGCACCTTTGAGTGCTAAAGCTCGTGCCGTTTCACAAAACCACTGATCCCAGCAGATTCCTACCCCAATTTTACCGTAAGCTGTATCATAAACTTTAAAACCAGAATCACCAGGTTTAAAATAAAACTTCTCCTCATAACCAGGACCATCAGGGATATGGGTTTTTCGGTAATTATCCATGATAGTTCCATCAGAATCAACAACCACAAGAGAGTTAAAGTAGCACAAGCTATCCTCTCTTGCTTCGCAATTCACCTTATATTTACTCCCACTTTTTTCAAAATAACTAACTAATATAACCACATCTAACTCTTTGGCTAAATATGAAAATTGTTTTATTAGTTGATTGTTTTTTAGTGGAGAAGCCCATGAAAAATATTTTTCATCCATATCTTTGCAAAAGTATAAACCCTCAAAAAGTTCTGGTAAAAGTATGATTTTTGCACCATTGTGAGCAGATTCTCTAACTAATCTTTTTGCTTTATCAACATTGGATTCTTTATCTTCACACATACTCATCTGAATTGCTGATACTTTCACCATATACTTACCTTTAAAAATTAATTTGTTAAATTTTTGCTACAATTATAACACACTCGTTTAAGGATTTAAAATGTATAAAAAGTTTATAAACTCTATTTTTTTGCTACTTATTTTTTGTTTAAGTGCTAATGCAAATAGTAACTCTCCATCGCCTAGTGTTAAGCACTTATAAATAAGTACCAACTTGATGTTATTGATTATAACTATATAAACAATAAACTCAACAAAAAATCAAATGTTTTAATTATAGATGCAAGACCACAAAAGAAATATCTTATCTCCCATATCCCAACTGCGATACTGCTCCCATATGCAGAGTTTGAGAAAAATAATTCAAAACTAGATTCTATAAATAAAAATATGGAGATTATAACTTACTGTGGTGGTTATGGCTGTACTAAAAGTCCAGGTGTTGCAGGTAAACTAAAAAAGATGGGATTTTCTAATGTGAAAATATATCTTGGAGGGATGCCTGAGTGGTCTAAGAAGAACTACTCTGTTATTGAAACTAAAGCTGTTTTATCTGCATACAAAAAAAATGATGCTTTACTAATGGATGCTAGACCATACAAGGTATATATACAGGGAACAATTCCAGGGTCTTTATCGATTCCAGATACTAAAATAGATACACTCTCTGGTCGTTTTCCAAGAGATAAAACTACCCCTATTATCACATTTTGTGGTGGACATAAATGTTATAAATCACATAAACTAGCAAAGTTTTTGATTTTAGAGGGGTATAAAAATATAAAAGTTTATGCTGCTGGGATGCCTGATTGGAAAAAAGCTGGATGTGCTACTACTCATAGAAAATTTGTTGCACCAGCAGAAAAATCTTCTAAAAAAACTGTATCAAATAATGGTGTGGTGATTGGTGAAGATGAGGGAACAGTAGATGGTGAGTGGTTTAAATCACAACTAGATAAATTACCCAAAACAGTTCAGATTGTAGATGTAAGACCAAAATCTGATTTTGAAGCTGGTCATATCAAAGGTGCTATCAATATCTATGGAGAAAATATAACAGCAAAAGAGTTTTTAGAAAAACTTCCAAAAAATAAAACAATAGTATTTTCTTGTGCTAGTGGTGGTAGAGCGCTTGAAGCGTGGATGAAACTTAACGATGCTAAGTTTGATATATCAAATATTTTTTATTTTGATGCGAATATTGATTGTGACCATAACAGGTGTAAGATTGAGGTTAATGAGCCTTTAGGCTAAGAGTTAACTAAAAGTATAAGCTTTTGACTTATACTTTTAGTAAAGTTACTAACCTCTACCAGTTATCTCAATTAGGTGGTAACCAAATTGTGTTTGAACTGGACCATAAACAACCCCAACATCTCCACTAAAAATAGCTTTATCAAACTCAGGAACCATTTGCCCCGGTCCAAACTTACCTAAATCTCCACCTTGAGCAGATGATGGACACGAAGAATGTGCCTTAGCCATATCATCAAAAGATGCCCCGTTTTCTATCTCAGTTTTTAACTCATTACATTTTGCTTCACTATCTACTAGTATATGTTTTGCTGTTGCCCATGCCATGTTTATTTCCTAATTTTAAATTGAGTTGTGATTTTACTATATTTTGATTGATTTGTCTAAGAATTTATCTCTAGATGAACAGAGGTGATTAAAAATAACCCTTCTTAAATTTATCTATTTTTTTACATAATTCGGGATAATTATAAATAGCCTTTAAAATTTATTAACATTTATACTTAAATTTTATATAGCTTATAATTAAAACTTCTACAATGTATCATGTTACAAATTTAATTCGGAGAGATTTATGAAAATAATAATCGCATTTTTCTTAACTGCCCTAATATTTATAGGGTGTAGTTCAAAAGAGACAGCAGATACACAAGTTACACCAAAGCTTGTTGTAGATAAAAGTTTAGCTAGTTTAAAACTAAATGACCAGCATGAAAAAGCACATACTTTAAAAGCAACAACTTCAAAAGTTATTTTTGCTTTTTCAAAAGATGCAGCTCACACTTGTAATGACTTTTTTGTAACTAAAAAAGCTACATATTTAGAAGATAATAATGTAGCTTTTGTAGCAGATGTTAGTGCAGCACCTTCACTAATAAGAAGTATGTTTATTATGCCTGGGCTTAAAGATTTTAAACATAGAGTTCTTATTTTAGATGATAAAGCAGTAGCAAGTGCTTATAAAGCTAATCAAAATATTGAAAAAATAGTTGTGGTTGAAATTAAAGATGGAATCATCAAAAATATCAAATCACTTAACTCAGCAGATGAGTTAGCTAAAGAGATAGAAAACTAGGGTTAATTTAACTAGAGACGAAAGTCTCTAGTCATCATTATTTAAAAACTGCTCAATTGTTAAAATTTCTATTCCACAATTATAAAATTTATTATCATGTGTTATTAAAGCATCACAACCGTTTTCTTTAGCACATAAGCATTGTAAAGTATCCTCTAAATCTACACTATTCTCTAACGATATTTTGAGTGCTTTTTTAATTGTTTCCTTACCATAGGGAGAGACAATCCAATCTTCTATAACAACAAGGAAGAATTCTAAAGTTTTTTTCTTATCTTTTACTATATAAAATATAGTACTTAACATATCTTCACTTATCACTACACTTATATCATTAAGTATTAACTGCTCCAAGAGTTTAGTGGCGTTTTTATGATTTACTCTTTGAGAATTTAAAATATCAATGATTACATTTGTATCTAAAAATACTCTTTTATTTACCAGCATATTTTGAAGCATGTGCAACTCTCATCTCTTTTTCTGTCGTATCAGTTGCGTCACCATCAGCGATTCCAACAAATTTCATAATTCTATCTAACTTTTTTTGTTTCTCTTTTGAAAGTTTATCTTCTAAAAATATTTTAAACTCATCAGCATATTTAGGCGATATAAAAAGACCTTTATACTCATGAGTTTTTTTATCTTCAACATCTACATAATCATAACCATCTAAAATATTAAGATTCCTTGCTAAATCCCTCATCCCAACTTTCATTGTCATCTTTTAGCCTTTGTTGTCTTTTAGATTATTATATCTTTTTGTATTTATGATGTCAATTATAGTAAAAATTTTTATTATATTGTATAGGAGGTAAATTCACTAGAGACTTCCGTCTCTAGCCATCATTTGTTATAGCAGTGATTAGCTCTTTTAAAACATCTTCACATCTATCATTGTCTATTTGACAAGTTCCAGCAGCACCGTGTCCACCACCACCATTTTTAAGCATCAACTCACCAACATTGGTTTTTGAACTTCTGTCTATAATTGATTTACCTGTTGCAAAAACAGTATTTTGTTTTTTGAATCCCCATAAAACATGGATAGATATATTTATTTGTGGAAACATTGCATATATCATAAAACGATTTCCTGGAAAAATAATCTCCTCATCTCTTAAATCAAGAACAACTAAATTATCATGGATTGTTGAACATCTTTGTAGTTGATCTTTAAAATCATCATCATATTTATTAAACAGATCAACTCTCTCTTTTACATCTGGAAGTTGCATAATATCTTCGATTCCATGGTCATGACAATAATCAATTAGATCCATCATTAGGTCATAGTTAGAGATTCTAAACTCTCTGAATCTTCCAAGGCCTGTACGAGAATCCATTAAAAAACTTAGTAAATCCCAACCTGATGGATTTAAAATATCCTCTTTTGAGAACTGTGCAGCATCAGCCTTATCAACAGCAATCATCATATCTTCACGAATCATAGACAAATCATTATTTTTAGAATAATAATCATAAACAACTCTTGCAGCTGATGGGGCATCAGGGATAATCACATAATTATCAGCTTCACCATTACGGATAGATTCACTCTCATGGTGATCAAAAACTAAATGAGCTTTTGCAACATAGGGAAGATTTGTGATAATGTCATTTTCTGTTATAGTTATAGTTCCATCTTGCATATCTTTTGGATGAACAAACTTAATCTCATCAATCAACTCAAGCTGTTTTAAAATCACAGCACAAACAAGACCATCCATATCACTTCTAGTTACTAATCTAAATTTTTTACTCATATTGTTAATTACCTTTAAATATTTATTTTTTATTATAACTATTATATATCAATGTTATTAAAGAGGTTCTGAATAGGAACTAAATATTTTCTTTACTCTCACCTCTCTTTTGTATCGCATCATTTGTAGAGGTAAAAGAGCAAAAACTGCACTTAATTTACAACTCCAAGAGTACAGTATCTCTTCTAGTAGATTCAAACTTTTTACACCCACTCTCAAATGCTCCACCCTCACCTATAAGGATACACCTATGTTTTGCTCTCGTGATAGCTGTATAGATAAGTTTAGTATTGTGCATGATAAAGTGTGTAAAACTCATTGGAATCACAACTATATCATACTCCATCCCTTGAACTTTATGGATAGTAAGTGCGTAAGATAACATCAAAAATGATTTTAACTCCTCATACTCATATATAACTACAATATCCTCATTTGGATAAAAAACAAATACCTGCTCCTCATCTTCATCTATTTTAAAAAGTAGTCCACTCATCCCATTAAAGATTCTCCTCTGGCTTGAATCTTCACCATGTTTAAATCCCTCAGAATCCCATGAGGTCATATTTTCATTTTTTATATGTACCACTTTATCCATCAATCTAAACTCTAGTAAACCCCGTTTTACACATTTTTTTGGATTAGGGTTAAAATACTCTTGAAGAACTTTATTGAGATTATTTGTTCCAAGTATTCCACCTTTCATAGGGGTGATAACTTGAAAATAGTTGAGATACTCTCTTATCAGTTTGTTGTTAAGTCTGTATCTCGCTTTTTCAATAGATTCTACAACCTTATGTACTATCTCTGTAATTATTTGGTTTGAATTATTTTCTCTTAGTTGGAGTAGTTCAGCTTGTGAGAGTTGATTCTTTAGAGCATAGTAGTTAGCGATACTCACATCTATAAACTCAAAGTCATCATATTTTTGTCTATAAAGTGGCACTTCACCCTTACGAATATCATTAGCTATAAGTGTTATCGCTTGATCTTCACTCTGTCTATAAATCTTTGTAAGTTTTACAATCGGGGCTAACTCTAAAGTCAAAACATCACTCAAAACATTACCCGCACCGATGGGTGGAAGTTGAGCATCATCACCAACCACTATGAGAATAGTTTCTCTCTTTATTTTTGCGATAAGCCTTGCAAAAAGTGAAGAGTTTATCATAGATGCTTCATCAATTAGCATAACAGAAAATGGAAAATTATCCATCTTCTCATACTTAATAAGAAGTGATTGTATAGTTGCACTCTCATAGCCTGTTGTATCTGCGATTCTTTGTGATGCTATACCACTTAAAGCACAGGTCATTATCTCATTGGAATCGTATCTTGTATTTAAAAGATTTAGAATTGTTTTACTTGTTGTACTTTTACCAGTTCCTGCATATCCAACTAAAAAAAGTAATGATGCACCACTATTTATTTTCTCAACAGCTTCTTTTTGTTGCTCTCCAAGTTTAAGGTCGCTTTTCTTTAAAAATTTATCCAAATCTTTCACAAAACCACCACTATCTTTTTTAGCACGAGATATGAAACTATCATATAAAAACTTTTCTGCATCATAAAGTCTTGATGGGGAGACTCTGTCATTTTTCATAATAACAATGCTTTGTTCAGCAACTCTCTCAACTAAAGCTGATTCATACAAATGGTTCTTATCTGTAAAGTTGAGTAGTTCATTAAGCCCTGAGAAAAGAATCTCTTTTGAAACACAAGAATTTCCCTCAGCTTCACAATAGTTAAGCAAAACATAATCCATAGCCGAACTTATACGACCCTCATTCTCTTTTTGGACTCCCATTTTCAATGCCAACTCATCAGCTCGTTTGAATCCTATGGAGTTTATAGATGTTAAAATGTAGGGGTTATTTTTGATTTTAGAACATGGCTCATCAACATCTTTCATAGCTGTGGCAATTGTGGTCAAAAGTGCTGGAGACACATCAAAAGGGCTTAAAAACTCCCCTATCTCTCTCATTGAACGGAATTTTTTCCAAGATACTTGAATCTTTTTAAGGCGTTTCTCTTTTATGCCACTAAACTCTAAAAGTCTCTCTATATCATTATCTAGAATCTCAACTAAACCATCCTGCCCAAACTTCTCTATAAGTTCAGCCGTTAGTTTTTTAGTAAAACCCTTTACAATTTTGTTTAAAAAGAAAAAAAGCTCATTTTGATTTACTTTTATGGAAGTAAACTTAAAAGATTTACCATATTTTTTATGCTCTTCCCAGTAGCCATCAAGAGTGATAGCCGAGCCTTTGATACTAGCTATATCACTCTCATAATAAGTACCACTTATTTTCTCACCAGTTTTTAAAACTGCTATAAAAAAGCCCTCATCTTCAAAAAGGATTTTATCGATTTGACCGATGAGAGTTGTACTCAATTTAGTTCCTTTATTTTTTATAATTTTAATATAATTTTAAAGAATTAGAGAACAATATGACAAAATGCCATATTATTACGCTTTTAGTCTCTCAATTCTTTCAGGCTCTTGCGCTTTATATAACTCAGCACAAGCTTTTGAGAGTTCACGGATTTTTAGGATGTAGTTTTGTCTCTCTGTTTGAGAGATAGCTTTTCTTGCATCTAATACATTAAATGTGTTTGATGCCATCATACATAAGTCATACGCAGGAAGAGGTAAACCAGCTTCTATTGCTTTGAGACACTCATCACTTTTTGCGTTAAAATCTGCAAAAAGCATATCTGTATCTGCAACTTCAAAGTTGTATTTTGAGAACTGAATCTCACTCTCTTTGTGAACATCACGGTAATAAGTTTTTCCATGCTCGTTTTCATTCCAAACGATATCAAAAATATTATCAACACCTTGAAGATACATCGCTAGTCTCTCGGTTCCATAAGTTATCTCAACTGCAACTGGGTTACATTCGATTCCACCAACTTGTTGAAAATATGTAAACTGAGTAACTTCCATACCATTTAACCAAACTTCCCAACCAAGACCCCACGCACCTAAAGTTGGTGATTCCCAGTTATCTTCAACGAAACGGATATCGTGTTGTGAAACATCAAGACCTAAAAACTCTAATGATTTTAAGTATAGTTCTTGAATGTTATCTGGTGATGGTTTTATGAGTGCTTGAAACTGATAATAACTTCCAAGTCTGTTAGGATTCTCGCCATATCTCCCATCGGTTGGGCGGCGAGATGGTGCTACATAAGCAACAGACCAAGGCTGCGAATCAAGAGAGCGTAAAAATGTAGCGGGATGAAATGTTCCTGCACCAGCTGGGATATCGTAAGGTTGTACAATATTACACCCCTGCTTCATCCAAAATTCTTGTAGTTTTAGTAACATCTCACTAAAAGTTATCATTATTTCCCTTTTTTATCTCTATAAAATATTTTCGCAATTATATCAATGGTCTGCTTGTTTATTAATAAATGTAACAGTATAATAATTAAAACATTAATAGGTAAATTCTATGACAAAATATATTTTTTTATTTCTAATTTCAGTATCATTTATCGCTTGTAAATCGACTGTATCCTCTTCAGATATATTTGAAAAAGGTTCTGTAAGTGAACCATCTACTACAACTGAGCCATCTGTAAGCGAGCCATCTGTCACATCAGAACCTCCTAGTGTTTCAGTAGTGATAGATCAATTTACTAATTATGATTATATTAGTTCTATTGCAAACGATACTCTTATAAATACAAATGTAGCAAAAGTAACCCATACAAAAAACTCAATTCCAATGCTTGGAGTTTTAATCAGTTACAATAATATTCAAATAAGTTCAGATGATTCAATTTGGAGTGCAAAACTTTTTGGTAAAGAGGATCATCAATTAAATCATTATTATTTAGAGGTTAGTAATGGAAAATTTGAATTTGAAAAAGCAAATGAAACTAATGGTGCTATTAATGATGGAGTTGTCTCAGTTAGATTAAATAAAAATCATCCCGATGCTAGCGTCGATAGTAGTGACTATGATTCTAAAACTCATCCAGATTTAAAAGATGCACTTATTGCAATTGATAATGAAATCGATTTTTCTAACTACGATAGTGATGCTGATGGTCATATAACTCCCAATGAACTTGTACTAACATTTATAATAGCAGGGTATGAAGATTCTTACGAAGGAAATCATGTTACAAATGGCGTTTGGGCACATCAATACTGCACAAGTTCACAATACTCACCAACTCTTGATGGTGTAACTCTTATGGGATGTCAAAATCAAGGTAACTATGCTTTATTTGGCGAGAAGCATAATATGAGAGCTCCTAGTGATGCTACCATAGGGGTTATTGCTCATGAACTTGCTCACTCAGCACTTGGTCTTCCTGATCTGTATAATACTAATGATGAGACCGGAGGTATCGGTCTTTTTGGAATCATGGGTGCTGGAGCATGGGCAACAAAGAACGGTTATGAAGAACCTGGAAACACACCAACACACTTTACTCCATGGAGTAAAATATTTACTGGTTGGGTAACACCGGTAGAGGATTTGGGTTCTGTCTCTTTAGCCCAAACAGCAACAGATAGTTACAATATCATTAAGATACCCATAAGTGCAAATCATTATTATCTTTTAGAAAATAGAAATAACAGTGGCTACGATCAAGGGTTATACTCTTTGGCTGGTGTATTTGATGGTGGAGTAGCTATCTGGCATATAAATCAAAACAAATTAACTTATGAAAACTTTGAATTAAATAATGTAAATGGAAATACAAATGATAAGGGTGTAGATTTGATTGAAGCGAAAGATACGGGGATTGATTACAATACTAATGGTGGAGCAACTGCTCTGTTTTACAAACCTAATATGACAGCATTTGGAACTAAAGTTACAAATATCTCAACTATAGGTTCTATAATGACTCTCAATATAAACTAAGGATTTTTATGCGATTTTTATTACTTTTTTTACTTACATTTAGTTACTTATATTCAGCACCGGCTTTTAGCATCCTTAGAGATTTTAAACAAGCTGATGGAACAGCATTTAAAGCACAAGCACAAGGAAATCAACATCTAAACTGGATAGAAACACAAGATGGTGAGATTCTCAAATATAATAATAAGAGCAAAAATTTTGAATATGCAAATATCAAAAACTCTACTCTTAGAGCATCAGGGGTAAGATTTGAAAAAAACAATTCAAAAAGGCTAAGGTCTATAAATAGAATCAATAAAATAGATAAAAAAGAGCTTTATCAACTTTGGGCTAAAAAAAGAAAAGAGAATCGTTTAAGAAAAGGGTTTTAATTTAAATACTAAAACCTTTTCTCAAACCCAATACTAAAGATAGTTTTATCACTAGAGCTAGTTTCTCCACTTAGATTATCTTTAGAATCAAGATTCTCTACACCATATCCAATAGATGGTTTTAATCCACCTAGAATCTCTTTATTGAAAATTATTTTAGCCATATAACTAGTTGTTACTTCATTTGTATCTATTGTATTTGTCTTAAAAACATAGTTATTGTTAAACTTTGCTAGTTGAGCTATATCATACTTTAGAGGTTGATTATCATAAGATGCTAGAAAACCAATATCTATCATAGTTCCTGTTTTAATCTCTAACTCATACTTAAAACTATAAGCTAAATCTTGCACAGTTGAACTACTACTAGTTCCTGTTTCATTTACAAGAGGTTTAAATATAGTTGACTGTTCAACTCCAATAGTTGTATATGGAGATATACTTGTAGATAATCTTGAAGTAAAAAGCTCACCTATTGGAAGCACTATATCAGCTTTTATGGCATGTCTATTTATATCTAACTCTATCTCATTATCAAATGCTATATAGTAGTCTCTACCATTACCAAAAAAATTAGTACTATCATGTATATAACCAAATTCATTATTCTCAACATAAGAGATAGTTGATTCTGCACCAACAGAGATATCAAACCCAAAATAAGATGTTTTAAAAGTGATGTAATTAAGAGTTAAATCTTTTGAACTGCTAATAATTGCATTTTTACTATCATTAAAACTATCAAGAGAATCGACATCTTTTGAGTTTGTAGATGTAAAACCAATAGCTGAATAAAACTGATTAGAATCCCCATAATAAACAGGAATAAAAAGAGTTGGATTTAGGTTCCCATCATCATCCATGTTGAATGATATATCTGTTAAGGTTGAATCCTCTGCACTTAGTGATGACACTAACAATAAAGTCGATAGTAATAGTTTTGTTTGTTTTTTCATTTTTTTATCCTTAATTATTTATACATCTGAATATTAACTATCTGCAATCCATTATCAAAAGGGTTAGCTATATAAGCAAAATTTCCAGATACTGCTATATCCCATGCACCACCTACTGTATCAATAGTCTCTTTTACTATTGGTATATTAGGGTTAGATACATCAATTATTTTCAGTCCAAAATCACCAACTAAATATGCATGGTTTCTTGAAATAGCCATATCTATAATATGATTTGAGATATCAACTGAGCCTTTTAATGATGGTGAGATTGGATTAGAGATATCATATATTTTAAACACTTGTTCAAAATCTACCCCATAAGCATAATTTCCAGAGATAGCTATATGCCCAATTTGCCCAAGGGTATGTTTTAATACTGGTGAACTAGGGTTAGATATATCTATTATTTTCAACCCTGATTCATTACTTGCAATATAAGCATAATTTCCAAAAAGTTCAATATTCATACCATTTGAGGCAAAAAGAGTTGATTTTAGTATTGGTAAACTAGGATTAGATATATCTAGGATTTGTAATCCTGCCCAGCGATCAGCTAAATAAGCATAATCCCCTGCAACTGCAATATTTAGCTCACCACCAGAAGTGATAAATGTTGATTTTAGTATTGGTGAACTTGAGTTTGATATATCAACTATTTGCATTTTTGAATCAGATTCAACATCATATAAATAAGCATACTCTCCTGATATAGTTGTACTATGTGTTCTACCTTTATAGGTTCCTCTTAAAATCGGTGTTATAGGACTAGATATATCCAGTATTTGTAGTCCACTCCAGCTATCAGCCACATAAACAAAGTTTCCAGATATACTAATATCTTGAACATTTGCAGAAGAATCATTGGCACTATATATGATCTGTGCAGTTGATGGATAATCTTTAACATCAATATCGAAACTTATATCATTATCAAGTTTATATCCAGTAGCACTTTGTAGATTTTTATCTAATGTAACGGTATATGTTCCAGCTATAAAGTTTTGAGATGGAGTAAAGAGTAAGCTATTTGTAGCTAGGTTATAAGATGTAGTACCCACTGTGTTAGAAACCTTTATTGTATCGGTAGTTATCGTAGAGATATTCAAATCCGTAGCCATTGGAACAGATATATTAAAATCTACATAGTACTCATTTACAATCAATTTAGATGAGAAAGGTATATCAACTATCTTATAAAAATCTATATCACCCCTTTGAACATAGCCTACTGCTTCACCTTCAAAAAGAGCTAATCTTGTTGCAAAAGATTCATTGTTATCTGGTTCATTGGCAGTTACATCTGTAAAACCATCCATTTTTGTTATATCTGATTCTCCTCCACTAGATATCATATAAACATCTTCATCATTAATATTTGAAGCTGATATTAAAACATCATATTCATCTGTTTGAACTAAGGGTACTCTTACAAAATTATTAGAGCTAGAACTACTAAATGCAACATTTATTATCTCTCTACCTGGAGCTACTAGATAACCATTTAACTCTTTTGTATTGGAGTTAAAATAAAGATTATGATGTGGATACTTACTTAGTTTAAGTGTAGTATAGTCATTCCATGTAAGGGCATTGAAATTATCTTGAATTGTGATATTTATTTTCACATCTTTATCTTCTAGTGGTCGTTTAAATGAAAAACTAGCATCGTACGATTTACACTCACCTGAACTAAAAGGGACTGCTGAACCATCATAGTTAGTAGTAAAATCTCTTTTTATATCACTAACATTATCATCTAGCTCAAACTCAAAAGAGACACCCGAAATACTCTGTGTACCTATATTACAAATCTCTAGTTTTTTAGTATAAGATATCTCATTCTCACCATCGTTATACCCAAAATATTTCCAATCATTTTCATGTTTGATATAAGATTTAAAATTATAAGGTTTATCTGTAACAGTTAAAATACCTATATCTGTTTCTTGTCCAACTACACTAACATTAAATTTAGCACTATTATCTCTACTATAAGTGTTATTTCTGTCTCTCCAGTTGGCATGGTAAGATCACTATTTTTTGGAATCACTATCCTGCCACCTGTTAGAGATGGATCAGCAACATAAAGTGTAGCATTTACAATTTTTCCTATAAGAGTTGTATCTGTAGTTATCTCAATTTTAACTTTTACTTCTGTATTTTGTTTAATATTTTTTAAAATTATATTCATATCACCAATAGAAGATCTAAGAGACTTAGCTAGTGATGAAGAATCGGAGATATTAGCTAATTCACCTTTTAATTTTACATTAGATATACCTGCTCTAATAAGGTAACGAGAGCCAACTTTAATAAGATTTTCATCGATAAGTTCATACTCTTTAAAATATGTATGGGTATCAATATTTATAACCTCTGCAGTATCTACATAAGCCCAGCGTCCATAATAATCTGTTTCTCTGAAATCTCCACCCCTCACACATATAGCTTGATGACCATCATTTTTATGTCTATCCTCAATAGCACCAGAATCAAAATTAATCAATAATCCACGCTCATTAGACCACTCATCTGAGCCTTGCATTACACTACTACTCCAATACTGAATAGGTTGTATATTTTGGAATCCTTGAACTATTGTAGGATACTTAGATGAATCTACTATTGTTGATAAAAGTTCAATTGAGGGTAGGAACCAGTCCTCTTTTTCTCCGTAGCTAAGATTTTTACAATAATCGATAGAATCTTGCCAGTTACGATTTATATAATTATTGTTACCATCATGTTCAACAAAATCTTACCACTCAAATTTTGTAACTGTATCATAAACTATTTTTTCTACTGCCGGAATATCACCACCATTGTCATCGCTGTTGCCACCACTATCACTACTACAAGCATTTAAAAATAACATTGTTGTCAATAATAGTACAATAAAATTATAAGTAATCATTTTCATAACAAACCCCTTACGCTGTCTATATGTAAAAACTTTATCATAAATAAGATTAAACAACAATAATTAAAGAAGATGTAATAGAGATAGAAAAATTATATAAGAGAGATTTTAAAAATATAATATTTT
>JAYEKJ010000053.1:1587-2995 GCA_034660975.1 Campylobacterota bacterium | reverse complement strand
CCTCCATAAGTTCATAACTCATACCTGTATAATCACACAACTGACCTTTACTCAGTTTTTTCATCTCATTAAAAGCATCTATCGGTTTTTCCCAAGAAGGAAATAATAATTCATTTACCCCATCAAAATATTTAGAAAACTCTAAAACTATATCAAAATCACTTTTTGTTTTTCCTATCGGTTCAACTGCTTTATTTGCACGGTTACATCTTCTCTCAGAGTTTGTATAAGTTCCCTCTTTCTCACCCCAAGTTGCAGCTGAGAAAACTACATCAGCTAACTCTGCTGTATCTGACATAAAAGCATCTTGCACCACAAGTAGCTCAAGTTTTGCTAGCGTTTTACGGAATTTTTCTTGATTCACAAAACTCACAAGTGGGTTCGTAGCAACAACCCATAAAGCTTTTATCTCCCCTCTATCTATCGCATCTACTATCTCAGCATATTTATATCCACGAGAAGTTGGTACGATACTCTCAGGTACATTCACAATATCTGCATACTCTTTTAAGGCTTTTTCATCACCAAAATTTCTATATGCTGGAAGTGAAGATGTAAAACCAAACTCCCTTGTTCCCATCGCATTACATTGCCCTGTGATAGAGAATGGTCCAGCCCCCTCTCTCCCTATTTGACCAGTTAAAAGATGTAGATTTATGATAGCACTTACAGTATCTGTTCCCATAAATGACTGATTCACACCCATAGTCCAAGCTGTAAGAACTGAATCTTGAGCCACAAACTGACGAGCAAGTTCATACAAAGTTTTTACATCGATTCCAGTTATGTTTGCAACCTCTTGTGGAGGGTAGTCTTGAAGATGTTTTTTTAACTCTTTATAACCATTAGTATTTGCTTTAACATAACCCTCATTTTCCCAACCTTGCTCCATTACAATATAAGCAAGACCATTATAAAGTGCTAAATCTGTTCTAGCTTTGATAGGTACGAAAGTTGTCGCCATTTGAGATGTTTTTGAAGCTCGTGGGTCTATCACTATGATATTAGGCTTTTTCTTGTTTTTAAGAATATGAAGTTTTAGAATCGGATGGTTATCTGCTATGTTTGCTCCCACTAAAAAGATAGTATCAGCTTTTTCAAAATCCTCATAAGAGCCAACAGCCCCATCAGAACCCAAAGATTGTTTATAACCCATAACAGCCGAAGCCATACAAAGAGTGGTATTTCCATCGAAGTTATTTGTTTTAAGACCGAGTTGCACAAACTTCCCAAGAGTGTAAAACTCCTCTGTTAAAAGTTGCCCCGTAGAGATGATTCCAACTGCTTTCTCACCATGAGTTTTTGCAATTCTTTTAAACTCATCGGATACTTTTTTATACGATTCATCCCAAGAAGATTCTACTAACTCACCATTTTTACGCATAAGTGGAGTTTGAATCCTCTCAGG
>JAYEKJ010000053.1:0-1487 GCA_034660975.1 Campylobacterota bacterium | reverse complement strand
ATTCGAGGTTCCAAAGTGCCTATATACTTAACTTAATGGCAGTAGATACCCTTTAGAAAGTGTCTCATCCCTACTAGACATAAACTATCTCTTTGAAGATTCTCTCTTTTGCTATGGGTTTTAAAGAACTCTCGATTCCAAGGTCAACTTTTAAATTGAATATCTCTTCAAGTTCTCTTTTTAGTGCGAAAAAAGTACTCAAACTTTTTTTATCATTTAACATCTCTATGGCTATATCTATATCACTATCTTTTGTAAAGTCACCACGAGCATAACTACCAAAAAGACCTATTTTAGTAACACCATATTTTTTTAAAAACTCTTCTTTATGTTGTGATAAAAATTCCAATATAAACGCTCTTGTCATAACAAATCCTATAAATTTAATTATTTTATATTATAGCATTAAATAAGTTTTAGCTTATCCCCTCTGTTTCCCAACAAAAAATCTACCTGCCATACCAAGAGGAACGACAGTTGAATAAAATAAGAATCTATCACTTAACTCACTCACAATCATTAAAATAAGTGCTAAAGTTAAAATGATAGATGCCACTATGAACATACCTGAACTCAGCATTACATTTATAAATAGAGGTAAAAATACTCCTGCTACAATTATTGAAATGAAACGGAATTTTTTAATTTTTTCAAAGTTTTCATCATAAAGTCTTGCTGTTCTTTTTAGCTGGTAAGCATTTTCATTTTTATCTTTTAGTGTTCTTAAATCTTCATAAGTGAAAAATAGTTGAGCAACAGCACCTATCATCCCTAAAGAGATTAGAGGTAGGGCGATAGATTCTAAACCTGCCAATATAGCTACAAATGCTAGTAAAAAAGCACCTATGTAAGATACTCCGAAAAACTTTAAGTTTGTTGTGATTCTATCCCATGATGGACGAGCTTTTATACGGTAAATCATCGCTTGTGCATAGATTCCATAGATTCCAACACCTAAAGTAAGTACCTCAACTATAAGACGGAGAAATGTAGGTGCTTCAAAAAAGTAAAGGGCTACAACAAGATTCATAAGAGCAGTAAACACACCAAGTGCAAGAGCTTCCCTTGATAACCATGATGTTTTTATATTTTTCATAGCACTCATTGCTAAATATGGGCGGCCTAAGTGAAGTGCTGAGAGTGGAAGACCGATAGCTGCTGGGAGCATAACTAAAAGAGCCATTATCCAATTTGTAGATTCAAAACCAAACAAACTCATAACATCACCTAAGAAAAGTGCTAAGAATCCACCCAAAGAGATTTGAGTAAGAACAGTCATAAACACGAGTGGAATCTCAGAGTGAGCAGGTTTTAGTATATGCTCATCAACCTCTTTCATCTGAGGCAAGTTTTCAGGAAGAGTATATCTTGTAGTTGAGTTTGTGATTCTAGCATCTGGTAAAAATGGCATATTTGCATTTTCATCTATCTCACTCTCTACCCATTTATCTACATTCACACTCTCAATCATAATAGCACCCGATGGA
>JAYEKJ010000052.1:0-3022 GCA_034660975.1 Campylobacterota bacterium | reverse complement strand
TTACACTCAGCAAATTCTGAAACTAAATCTGAACTATATACAAGGTACTCCTCATACATCTCAGCTCTATCTTGTGCAGATAGATTTTCAGGTAAATCAAGATTTTCAAATTCGTTAATTCTTCCTAAGATATCATCTGTATCTATCGTAACTGAATCATTCTCTAACATCTCAGCATAAACAGCATTAATTGTCATTTGAGCTTTTTGTGATGTTTGTGAAGGAACTTTTAATAACTCTTGGGCAGTAATTTCACTATCAGAACTATTATTTATAAGTGTTAAGAGTTCTTCTAACTTCTCTTCCCTTTTCTCTTCACTAGAATCTGCAATATATGTTGTTATAGGGGTCAAAACATTAGAATATGATTTCAATTCCATAGCTAATTCAATATCATAACTACCCATCATCCCATCACCATCTAAATCAATCCATCCACCATTAGCAGTGATTGGATAAGTGATTTCACCTATAAATGTATATACATTCTCTCCATCTTTTTGTTGAGCAATTTTTCCTGTTGCATCAGTTACAGTTGCACCATAAACTGGACCTCTCTCAACGGTAATATCAGTAGTTTCAATAGAGTTAACAGTATCTACACCCTCTTCATCTGAATCTATACATCCAGTAAAACCTAGAAGTGCTATAACAGCTAAACTTAATAAAGAATTCTTCATTTTATCTCCAATTTTAATATTTGTTCACATTATACAAAACAATTACTTTTTTTAGAGACAATTACTTTGTCTATTATTCAAGTTCATTTAATTAATAAATCTAAAATGATAACTTAATGAAACAATACATCTATAATGATGAAAATTTAATCACATTTAAAGATTTTCTTCCTTATAAATAAGCTATACTGATACAGATTAAAATTCAGGAGAATATAAATGGGAAAATTTGTTAATAACACAGAAGAGTTTTTTAAATTTTGTGAAGAAAATGATGTTCAATTTGTAGATTTTAGATTTACAGATATTAAAGGTGCATGGCACCATATTAGTTACAGGATGAGTGCTGTTAATACTAATCAACTTGAAAATGGTTTACCATTTGATGGTTCATCAATCGAAGCATGGCAGCCAATCAACAAATCAGATATGCTACTTACTCCAGATGTAGAATCTGCGTTTTTAGACCCATTTACTGCTGATCCAACTATCATCGTATTTTGTGATGTTTATGATATCTACAAAAACCAAGCTTATGAGAGATGCCCTCGTTCAATCGCTAAAAAAACAGTTGAACATTTTAAAGAGTTAGGGATAGCAGATGCTGCATACTTTGGTCCTGAAAATGAATTTTTTATGTTTGACTCTGTAACTTTTACTACAAAAATCAATGAAGCTGGGTTTAAAGTAGATACTGAAGAGGGGGAGTGGAATTCAGATAATCCATACCCAGAGATGTACAACACAGGTCATAGACCAGGAACTAAAGGTGGTTACTTTCCAGTAGCACCAACTGATTCTGCTGTTGATATCCGTGCTGAGATGATGCAAGTTTTAGAGCAAGTTGGTCTTGAAGTTGTTCTTGGACACCACGAAGTTGCTCAAGGGCAACATGAGATAGGTATAGTTTTCTCTGACATCATCGGTGCAGCTGATAATGTTCAAAAATACAAATATGTAGTAAAAATGGTTGCACACCTTAATGGAAAAACTGCAACATTTATGCCTAAGCCACTTTATGGCGATAATGGAAATGGTATGCATGTACACCAATCACTTTGGAAAGATGGTAAAAATCTTTTCTATGCACCAGGTGAATATGCTAACCTTTCAGAGATGGCTCTTAACTATACTGCTGGTATCTTTAAGCATGCTGCTGCAGTTTCAGCGTTTACAAACCCTACAACTAACTCATATAAGCGTTTAATTCCAGGTTTTGAAGCTCCAAGTATCTTAACTTACTCTTCTCAAAATCGTTCAGCTGCTTGTCGTATCCCTTATGGTGCTGGTGAGATGGCTACAAGAGTTGAGATGCGTTTTCCAGATTCTACTGCTTGTCCTTACCTTGCATTTGCTGTAATGATGATGGCTGGACTTGATGGTATCAACAACAAAGATATTCCTGTTGGTCCAATGGATGAGGATCTGTTTGAGCTTTCTCTTGATGAGATTCGTGCGAAAAAAATTCCACAAATACCTCACACACTTCGTGAAGCACTTGAGGGTCTTATTAGCGATAATGATTTTCTTAAACCTGTATTTACACAGGATTTCATTGATGACTATCAACATTATAGATTTAAGCGTGATGTTCACCCAGATGAGGGTCGTCCAACTGCTTATGAGTTTAAAACTACTTACCAGTGTTAAGCTAACTTTCGTCACTTTTATTCCCACATTTGTGGGGATAATTATATTTTTAAAAACCCTCTAAACTTTCATTCCATCAAGTCATAAATAATTTTTTTTTGCTATAATAAATAAAAATATTTAATAGAAGTATGATGAAGAAAGATGATAATCAAAAACTTATAGATGAAATTGTTGAACTATCTACAAAATCTGATAAAGAGTTATCTCACAAAATAAGTCAATTCATTGAGATATATCGTACACAAAAAAAAGAGCATGAAAAATCTATAAAACAAACAAACTTTTTTTTAAAAAAATGGGATAAAAATAATCTTTTAGCTCAACAAAGAGACCTAAAAAAAGATAAAATGATTGAACAACAATCAAAAATGGCAGCGATGGGTGAGATGATGGATGCTGTTGCTCACCAATGGAAGCAACCACTTAATGCGATAAGCATGGTTACAGATATGTTGAAAAGTGATTTTAAAAATGGTGATGTTGATAAAAATTATATTGACGATGTTGATTCCACAATCAATCTACAAATAGATCATATGGTTAACACACTCAATGAATTTAGAAATTTTTTACGCCCATCAACTAAACATGAACCTTTTTACATTCAAGAGGTTATCGATACTATCAAGGTTTTACTCCAAGATGAACTACTTTCTCAAAATATTAATATAAAACTAGATATAGATAAA
>JAYEKJ010000051.1:0-3078 GCA_034660975.1 Campylobacterota bacterium | reverse complement strand
GATTTTAGTAACATTGTATTTAAAAACAATCAAAAGCCAATAAATTTATTTACAAATATTAAATAATATTATAATATGCCTCTATCTTACAATTCAGGAAGAAAGAAGAGTTTAACCCGAATTATGTAATAGGAATTTATACCCAAAGGGCACCTTGTGAAATTTACCTATGCTTGTAATCAAGGGATGTTTAGTAAAAATTTTTAAGCTTCCTTTTGGTGGTGTAAATTTTTAATTCTCTATTATTCGGGTTTAAAGCACCATTTGGGTTTGCAGGTGGACTGCATGATAAAGACACAAATCTAGTTCACTTTGGATATAGAGAGTATGACCCTTTTACTGGTAAATGGACTGCTAAAGACCCGATTGACTTTGGTGGTGAGGATTCTAATCTTTATGGGTATATTCTTGGGAATCCGGTTAATTTTATTGATCCTACTGGGGAAAGTTTCAAGGAACTTGCTTTTTTTATTGCACTTAATATTTTAAGATACTTTGTAGATGATGGACTTTCACGATTACCTGAGAAAAAAGACCCTACAAATAAAGAGCAGAAGTATAAAAAAGAAAAGCGTAATAAAAAAGGGAAATATTGTCCATAATAAAGAAATATCAATATGCTTTAAAACTTCATGAAAAAGAGGAATACAAAAAAGCTTATGACTATTTTCTAGAATTAGCTAATAGTAACGATGCAAATTCTCAAGAAATGGTTGCAAATATGTTATATCATGGCTCTGGTGTAAAAGAAGATAAAGAGTGTGCACTTGATTGGTATGAAAAAGCTGCTATAAATGGTAATATTGAAGCCCAGTATTGGTATGGAAGAAAAAAATTGGAACAAGATCATATAGATGAAGGTATTTTTTGGATAAAAAAATCTGCGAATAATAACTATTCAGATGCTCTTAGAAGTTTAGGATTATATTATTTAGATGAAAAATATTTTAATAAGAATGTTAATAAAGCTATAATATTATTAAAAAAAGCATTTTTTGAATATGGTAATAAAGAAGCTTTTCCAGATTTACTTTATGCATTAGGAATAAAATATAATAAATGGAAAGTATTATCTATTATAATAAAAAATACTTTTGAAATGTTCTTAAAAAAATTAAAATAAGAATGAATACAGATGATTAATGATTTTTTACTAATATTTATACTCCTAATATTATTAGGAAATATTTATACTTCTTATCAATTATTTAAATCAGACTTTTATGAAAAAACTCAAAAAATAGTCCAATTTTTTATTATATGGTGTATCCCAATAATAGGAATGTCACTCATACTCTTTTTCATAAAAGATGAACTTTCAGAACCATCTAAAAGTAATAATAATGCATATGAAAATGGCTATGAAGGAGATGGTGATGGAAGTGGAGGAGATTAATAATGGAGGAGTATAGCTATGATGATAACTCTAATAGAGCAGAAGTAACAAAAGATGGTATAAATTCATATAAGTAATAAAAATGTTTAGTTTAATAGGTAAAATATATAAAATTAAAATGATGTTAGCTATCTTTAGCACTATGCTCTAGCTTCGTAATACATACATAAACCCGAATTATGCAATAGGAATTTACAAAATTTACCTATGCTTGTAATCAAGGGATGTTTAGTAAAAAATTTTTAAGCTTCCTTTTGGTGGTGCAAATTTTTAATGAATGTGCCTTGATTGCAATGATAGATTAAATTTTTAATTCTCTATTGCATAATTCGGGATAAACCAAAAGGAATCATGATCTCAAAACTACCACTCAACATAACAAATCTGATGAATGATGATTCTAATAACCTAACCCAAACCATAAACTACACATACAACAAAGAGTTCCAAGTAGTATCAACAAACTATGCAGATAGTGCTACAAACTACACATACGATAATGACGGACTACTAATCTCAAGTGGTGAGTTCACACTAATAAGAGATGCCATAAACGGCTTTAGCACAAAAATAACTGATGATACTCTAACCCAAACAAAAGAGTATAACAACTATGGTGAAGTAACTAAAGTAAGTGATAATATATTTACTTATGAGTTAAGTCAAAGAGATGAGAGTGGAGCTATCACTCAAAAGATAGAGACTATAAATGGTGATGAAACTACTTATGATTACACTTATGATTCTAGAGGTAGATTAACACAAGTAAAACTAGACAACAACATAGTAGAAGAGTACTCTTATGATGATAACTCTAATAGAACAGAGGCAACAGTAGATGGTGTAACCTCAAAAGCAAGTTATACAGATGATGACCAGATAGAGAAGTATGGAGATAAAACTTATAAGTACAATGATGATGGTTACTTAGTAGAGCTTAGTAAATCTAGCTCATCAGGTGGATACGGAAGAGAAACACAAGAGAAAACTACATACTCATATAACACTTTAGGAGCCTTAACAGAAGTACAAACTCCTGATATTACTATAACTTATCAACTAAATGCACTCAACCAAAGAGTAGCTAAAGAGGTAGATGGAGAGATAGTAGAGAAATACTTATGGGCAAATCTAACTACACTACTAGCCATATATGATAAAGATGATAAGCTAATCCAAAGATTCAACTACACAGATAGTAGAATACCAACAAGCATGACACAAGATAACAAAACCTATTATCTACACTACGACCAAGTGGGAACACTAAAAGCAGTAAGTAACCAAGATAAGCAAATCATAAAAGAGATAACTTATGATACATTTGGTAATATACTCAAAGATACAAATGAAGAGTTTAAAGTACCATTTGGGTTTGCATGTGGACTGCATGATAAAGACACAAATCTAGTTCACTTTGGATATAGAGAGTATGACCCTTTTACTGGTAAATGGACTGCTAAAGACCCGATTGACTTTGGTGGTGGGGATTCTAATCTTTATGGGTATGTTCTTGGAAATCCGGTTGATTTTATTGATCCTACGGGGGAATATGCTTGGATATTGGCTGGAGGAGTGGGTGGACTTATCGCAGGAGCATTAGCTCCTTTCACAACTATTGGAGCAATCGCTGTGGACACGGCTTGGGGAATGACTACTAATGCTTTAACTGCTATTGATGG
>JAYEKJ010000050.1:0-3098 GCA_034660975.1 Campylobacterota bacterium | reverse complement strand
TAAATTAATACAATAAAATTAGTATTAAGTCATTTTCGCTAAAATAGCACAATTATTTTCAAAGAGAGCCAAAAACTTGTCATTAAACCTACAAACACATACAGAGCATTTTACTAATCCACTCTATTTAGAGAGTGGTCGTATTTTAGAACCTTATGATATTACTTATGAAACTTACGGTGAATTAAATGATGACAAAAGCAATGTAGTTGTAGTTTGTCACGCACTCACTGGTTCTCACCATGCTGCTGGTGTTTATGAGGATGAGACTAAAGCTGGTTGGTGGGATGGACTTATCGGTTCTGGTAAAGCGATAGATACTGATAAATATTTTGTGATTTGCTCAAATGTCATAGGTTCTTGTTTTGGTTCAACTGGTCCTATGAGCTTACAACATCCACACCATGACCATTACAGATATAAATTTCCAGTTGTAACTATTAAAGATATGGTAAAAGCTCAACGAATTCTTTTTGACAGACTAGACATCCATAGAGTTTATGCCATAGTTGGTGGTTCTATGGGTGGGATGCAGGCTCTTCAGTTTGCGATTCACTACCCTAACTTTGCACAAAAAATAATCTCAATGGCTGCGACTTATGCTACACAACCATGGGCGATAGCATTTAACAAAGTAGCCCAAGAATCGATTCTAAAAGACCCTGATTTTAAACAGGGCTATTATGACCCTGAAGTTATAGCAGAACAAGGTTTATCAGGCATGGCTATTGGTCGTATGGCTGGGCATATAAGCTTTTTATCTCATGAATCTATGCAAAATAAATTTGGTCGTGAATACAAACGAGATGATGGTCTTTATGAACTTTTTGGTAAATTTCAAGTTGAATCTTATTTAGAATATAACGGTCATAACTTCACTAAATGGTTTGACCCCCTAGCTTACCTCTATATTACAAAAGCTATAAATATTTTTGACCTCTCCCGTGGTTTTGATTCACTTCAAGAGGCTATGAAAAAAATTCAAGCCGAACTACATCTCATAAGTTTTAGGGATGATCTTTTATTTAAAAATATAGAGATGAAAGAGATTGACACTGTTTTAAACGAGATTGGAAACACAAATCATAACTATATGGATGTTGATAATGGTTATGGGCATGATGCCTTTTTAGTTGAGTTAGATAAATTTGATAAATATGTTAAGGATGTATTAGATGGCAAAGAATGATTTTGAATCAAAACTAGAGAGTTCAAAAAAGATTTTAGAGGTTCTTATGAATCCTGAAATCACACTACAAGAGAGTGTAAAAGCGTATGAAAAAGGGATGAAAGAGTTAAATGATGCTCAAAAAATCTTAGAAGATGCTCAAATAAAAATCAATGAGATAAAGACCTCTTAATGAGAGCTGCCATTTTACAACTCTCTGCACAGGGTCTTAGTTCCACAAAACTTTATAACTACATCAGAATCGCTCATAAAGAGGGTGTAAAAGTTCTTCTTTTAGGTGAGTATGTACTCAACCCTTTTTTCAAAGAGTTAGAATCTATGTCTATCGCCATGATAAAAGAACAAGCTACATTTCAGACTAAAGTTTTAAAAGAGTTATCATCAACTTACAATATGACCATAGTAGCTCCGTTGGTAGTTGTAAAGAAAAAAGAGGTTTATAAAACGATAGCTAAATTTGCTCCAAACTCTACATCTTACTATCAACAGCAACTACTTATCAACTACCCACATTGGAATGAGGAAAAATATTTTGCAAATGAGATAAAAAAACTACAATCACCTTTAGTTTTTAAAATAGATGGATTTAAGTTTGGTGTTATAAGTGGATTTGAGCTTCACTTTGATGAACTTTTTGCAGAGTTATCTAGTAAAAATGTTGATTGTATCTTAGTTCCAAGTGTTTCAACTTTTGAATCTTTTAAAAGATGGAAAGCCCTTATATTATCTCGTGCTTTTACTCAAAACTGCTACATTTTAAGAGCAAATAGAATCGGTGAGTATCAAGATAAAGAGTTTACATGGAAATTTTATGGAGATTCTGTTTTAGCCTCACCAAATGGAGAGATGCTTAACCACTTAGCAAACAGAGAAGAGCTAATGATAGTAGATATGGATCATAGAGAAGTTATCGGAGCTAGGAAACTATGGGGATTCAAAGAGATGCTAAACAAAAGGATTCTACAATGCTAAAATATTTCCACAGACAAGTACAACTTTGGGGTGAAGAGGTTCAAATATCTCTTCAAACTAAAAAGATTGTTATTATAGGTTCAGGTGGACTTGGTTCATCTTTAGCTTTTGCTTTAGGAGCTAGTGGAATCGGTGAGATTCACATGGTTGATTTTGATGAAGTGAGTCATCATAACATCCACCGTCAAATCGCTTTTAAAACTGGTGATGAGGGGAAAAATAAGGCTGTTGTAAATGCTGAGTTGATTGAGCAAAGATCCCCTTTTGTGAAAGCTATCGCACATCAATGTGATTTTAAAGAGTGGAGTGAAAAAAATATAGATGTTGATTTAATCATAGATGCAACTGATAATCTCCCAACTCGTAGTGATATAAACAAATATGCAAAACTAAAAAATATACCGTGGGTTTATGGAAGTGTTGAAGCTTTTCATGGTCAAGTTTGCTTTTTAGATGAGAGTTCATTTGATGATGCTTTTAAAATTGTAGATAAAACACCCGAGGGAATCACAACACCGATAGTTATGCATATAGCATCACTTCAAGCAAATCTTGCACTTAGATATTTAGCAGGTTTAAGTGTTAAAAAAGATATACTTTATTATCTATTTTTCAACGAAGATGGTGAGCTAGTAACTCAAAAATTTGCTTTGCCAAAAGCGTAGATGAGTTTTTTACCCCAAGGGCACCTAGTAAAACTACTTATTAGTTCATTTGTTGTAGTGTTTTTTTTAACTGCTTGTGATGATAAAATTGTTAGCAGGCACTATGTAAAAACTCAAAACACTATAAAAATAGATTCTATCCGTTTGATATCTATCTATCCCGATATACAAAAAAGGCTTGAGCAATCTTTTAAAAATGAAAAGTTAAAAATAGATGCAGATTCTATCTATTCTATTAAAGTTGATTATATGGATTACAAGAAAACATGTAA
>JAYEKJ010000049.1:0-3102 GCA_034660975.1 Campylobacterota bacterium | reverse complement strand
TAGCTAATAGCTTATTTTTTATTTAAATGTATGGTTTTTAATGGGGATTGGTATAACATATATAATTGGGTATAAAAAAGAAAATAGTTTCAATATGCCATACCTCTTTGCATCAGAAAAATTAATATGTGTTGGTGATAGTGATTCTATTTTTATAATAAAAGAGTAGAGGTGATTAAACCTCTTCCTCTTTACTCATGTGATCTTTAGCTTCGATTCCAAGAAGCCAAAGACCAGTTTTTAATGATAAGGCTACCACTAAAAATAGTTTTAAAAGTTTTGCTTCATTCTCATTTCCAATAATTCTACAATCATAATAGAATCTGTGTAGAGATGCTGCTAATGATTTTAAATAATCAGTCAGTTTTTGAATTTGACGAGAGTTAAATGCATCCTCAATAATTTCAGGAAGAAGTAGCGCATCAAAAAGTAAAGAATCTGCATTTTCATCAAGACCTTTTAGAGATGCTTCTAAAATTTTCTCTTTTGAGAAGTTAGATTTTGATAAAATAGTGTTGATTCTAGCGTGAGCATATTGGATATAAAAGATAGGGTTTGAGCTATCTTGCTTTTTAAACTCTGATAAATCAAACTCTAAAGCAGTATCACTTTTTTTAGAAGCAAAGATAAATCTCAGTGCATCACTTCCAATCTCCTCAACAATATCACTCATAAGAATAACATTACCAGCGCGTTTACTCATCTTATATGGCTCACCATCTTTAAGTAAAGATACCATTTGAGAAAGTAGAGTTTCTAGTTTATGAGAATCATAACCTAAGAACTCAATAGCTGCATTTACACGAGGGATATAGCCATGATGATCAGCTCCCCAAATATTGATATAGTGATCATAGCCTCTTTCAAACTTTTGGTTATGATAAACAATATCACCAGCAAGGTATGTAGCTCTTCCATCTTCACGAACAACAACTCTATCGTTATCATCCCCTTTAGATTCGGAAGCTATCCAGATTTTCTCATCTTTTTTGTAGATTCCATCACCCATCTTCTCCATCACTCTATCCCAATCATCATAAAGTGAAGATTCGTTTACAAATGTATCGAAGTTGATATTTAGATCAGCTAAAGATGAAGTAACTATCTCCATTACACCATCTTTTGCCCAAAGTGCAAGCTCTTTTTGACGAGAATCATCAGTTAAAATATCTTTACCAAATTTCTCAACTGCACCAGTTGCAAGAGCTTCTAAATAATCACCACGGTAGTAAGATTCTGGATAGTTTACTTTCTCTTTAAGAATATTTTCACGACCAAAAAGTTGGATAGAGAGACCAAGTAGATCTATCTGGTTTCCAGCATCATTTACATAATACTCAGCAGTGATGTCATAACCTAAATATTTTGCTAGTTTATAAAGAGTGTCTCCATAAACAGCACCACGAGCATGACCAATATGAAGGGGACCAGTAGGGTTTGCACTTACAAACTCTAAGAGAATTTTTTGATTTTTCTCTTGTTTTCCAAATTGAGTAGGATTATCTAAAGCCCAAATAGCGTATTCGTTTAAAAAGTTTTCACTTAAACGGAAGTTTAGATAACCTTTTACAGATTCTACACTTGAAAATACAGAAGTATCATCATCAAACGATGAAGCTAAATCTTGTGCTATTATCATAGGAGATTTTCTTAACTCTTTAGCTAAAGAGAAAGCGATTGGAGTGGCGAAATGACCAAAAGAGCGATCTTTTGGTTTTTCTAAAACAACTTCACGACCAAATTTTTCTCTTAAAAGAGATGATACTCGTTGTTTCAATTTCTATGCTTGTGTTGTAGTAGTTTTTGGAGCTTCAGTAGATGCTACTTCTTCGCTACCTTCAACTTTTTTTGGAGTCTCTGTTGAAGTTGTTGCAACTTCGTCAGTCTCTTTCATTTCACTTTTGAAATTTTTGATTCCTTTACCGATTCCTTTTGCTAAATCAGGTATTTTTTTAGCACCAAACAATAGTACTATAATTCCGAAAATTATTAATAGTTCTGTTCCACTAGGCATTCCCATAGTTTATATCCTTCTTTTAGATTAATTGACGAGAGTATAGCTACAATTTGCTGTAACTACTCTTATCGTAAATTTTTACTGCTCTATATCTTCCCAATTTTGTACAAATCCATTGATTCTATCAGTTGGAATTTTAATTCTTGCTGTGATAGCTATCTGTTTTAGTACACTAGCTGCTACCTCTAAATTATCATTAATAATTAAAAAATCATATTCAGAGATTCTTTGTACCTCTCTTTTTGCCATTTTAATGCGGGTATCAATAACATCTTGAGAATCTGTTGAACGATTTTGGAGTCTCTTTTTCAATTCAGATAGAGTAGGTGGTGTTATAAATACTGATGTTGTTATATCACCAAGACGATTATTAATAGCAGTATTTCCTTGCACATCTATATCAAATATTACAAGTTTTCCTTTACTTAATGCTTCACGAACGGGTTTTAAAGATGTACCATAATAGTTACCATGAACAATTGCATGCTCCAAGAAATTATTATCTTCAATATCTTGTTTAAACTCCTCTTCACTAACATAGTGATAGTGTACACCTTCGGCTTCACCCTCTCTCATTGGACGAGTAGTTGTAGAGATAGAAAAATAATAATCCCCAATCTCATCTGAAATTTCATTGATAAGAGAACTTTTTCCTGCTCCACTTGGACCTGACAAAACTAAAACAACACCATTTTTTCTATACATTAATTATCACCTAGGGTTATATTGATATTTATTTTCATACCTTTTAATGAAGCAGCTACATTTTTATCACTTAAAGCTTCAAGTAGTGCTTTAAGTTGAGTTACACCATCATTATCTTGAGTTACCGTATCTTCTATTGTAGTTTCTATCTCCTGAGGTATGTTTGTGTTCTCCTCTAGGATCTCCTCTTTTTCAATATTTTCAGTAGGAATCTCTATCTCATCCTCTACCTCTTCACCAATAGCAAGTTTTAAATCTCTTGTTGTTAAAGAATCTATATCTTTTGCAACAATATTTAGTAAAGTCTCCTCATCAACTTCACTATCTAACTCCTCTTGACTTAAATCATTTACAGCATCTTCTATCTGTTGTTCTATATT
>JAYEKJ010000048.1:0-3109 GCA_034660975.1 Campylobacterota bacterium | reverse complement strand
AGCTACTAGTAGCTCCTTCGAACTTTTGCCTTGCACTATGATGTAGTATTCTCGTTTAAATGTATAGTTTTTAATGGGGATTGGTATTAAGTTAAAAATTCCAATAGCTGCCTTTTTATCACCTTTATACTTTAAGGGATAAACTAATTTAGTAAGTTAAAGCTCCCCCAATTCCCACTTCTAAGCCATTTTAACCTATGTTTACATCTACTCTATTAAATATCTGCTTATAGCCATCATAGCACTCTAATTTTACCTTATGACTATCTATCAAGTAAAATTATTTGTTGCGACGAATATAGAAAATTTACTAAATTTATTAAGATTAAGAAAGTTTTTATCATAAGATATGGTACTATTACTAATATATGAATTTAATTAATTATGGATAGAGATTATGAGTATTAAAATAAGAAAAGCAGTAGCTAGTGATTCTGCATTTTTAGCACAGATGATTTTGCAAAGTTGTAGAGCTGGTAAAAAAGAGGGGATTTTTGATTTAATCTTTAAAGCAGATAGTGATGAAGCTTTGCTTACTAACTTAGAAAGACTGACACAAACTACTGCTAAAAATCATTGCCACTATAACAATTTTTTGATTGCTGAATTGGATGGTAAAAGTATAGGAACACTGTGTAGTTACGAACCAAGAATTGCTACAAAAGAGGTGTTTGTTGATGCTTTAAAAGAGTGTGGCTGTGACGATGATGTAGCTGATATATTAGAGGTTATATACACTTGTGATTTTAACCTTAACAAAAGAACTTTAATGTTTGATTTCATGGAAGAGGTTGAAGGTTTTATCGATGTTGGTGTACTAAAAGCACTGATGCAAAAATCTCTTTTAACTGCTAGACTAAAAGGTTATAGAATTGCTCAAACAATCATTGAGATTGGTTCACTAGAATCTAAGCTTCTTTATAAAAAATTAGGCTTTACACAAGTAGCTGAGCAAGAGTGTGAACTTTATAGAGAAAAATTTGGTCGTACTGGATTGACACTTTTAGCTATTGAGTTCTAGTTATAGAACTCTCATCTCTCTTAGCCATTGCATTGGCACTTTATACTAAAAATGTTTTATTCTCACTTCTTGATGGAACGGTTTTTGGTTTACTTGTTTTACATAACTTTGATTTACTGGAATCTGTACAAGCACTGTTTTTACTTTTTTCATCACTTTTACAGCCCTAAGTGGTGCTAAAAAACTATTTCCCATCGCTATGATACTACTTTTGGCTTTCTCTATTGGTTCTGTTACAGTTGAGTTAAAAACTGGTCTCTACTTAGCCTCATTAGCAAGTGAAAATCTCAGTATCTATCTTTTAGCTGGTGTGATATTTTTACTTAGCTCCCTTATCTCATTCTCAACAGGAACATCTTGGGGAACATTTAGCATAATGATTCCAGTAGCAGTTCCGATGGCCGTGGGGATGGATGCAAATATAGCACTTTGTATAGGTGCTGTTATCTCAGGTGGGCTATTTGGTGATCACTGCTCCCCTATCTCAGATACAACTATCATCTCATCAATGGCAAGTGATTGTGAAGTTATAAAACATGTAAGAACACAACTCCCTTATGCACTTATCAGTGGATCTATAGCCCTTTTACTTTTTACTCTGTTTAGCTTAATATAGTTGGAGAAAAAGCCTTAGTCCCTACCCTTAGAGTGGAACCAATAGATATATTTTTAGCTTCACTTGAAGTTACTACTATCTCAACTATCTGCTGTGCTATCGCTATTATGGCAATATATATCACATCTACTTTTACGATATCCAAAACCTCCCCCTCAAAAGAGAATTTTTGACTTCCAGATGTTTGAAGTAAAATATCCTTAGGGGAACCATCATCTATAACAGCACCATCCTCTAAAACTATAACACGAGAAGCTAACCTATAAATCTCACTTGGGTCATGAGACACCATAATAGTTGTACATCCAAACTCTTTATGGAGAGATAAAAGCTCATTTTGTAGTTTAACCCTCATAGTTGGATCAAGGGCTGAAAAAGGCTCATCCATAAGTAAAAGTTTTGGTCTATTCATCAAAGCACGACAAAGTGCAACTCTTTGTTTTTGACCACCACTTAAACTATGAGGAGAGCGTTTTTTTAACTCATAAAGTTCTGTTGTTTTTAAAAGATAATCAACTAACTCTTTATCTTTATTTACAAATAAAAGATTCTCTTCAACACTCATGTTCTCAAATAAAGCATAGTCTTGAAAAACAAAACCTATCTCTCTTTTTTGAACCTCTAAAAAACTTTTAAAATCATCTTGCCAAATTTTACCATCAACATCTATAACTCCACTAGATTTTTCTAAACCAGCTAAAATCCTTAAAAGTGTAGTTTTACCACTCCCACTTTTTCCACTCAAAGCTATAAAATCACCAGATCTAATATCTAGATTTACACTCAACTCCATCTCCCCTGCACTACCGTGAAGTTGTTTTGTTATATCAATTTTAATCATACCTAAACCTATTATCTATTTATATTTCTTAAAATGGCATTTTAGAAAGAATTATCTCTTTTTGGTCAACATACTGTTGACAATCTTTACCACCTAATTTTACACAAGTTTGTTGCCATAATTGTGAGTGTCCCTTATCTTTAGTATGGAGGTGTCCAAGCTTAAACATAAGAGCATGAGCATATTCATGGGCAATAACACTCTCAACCATATAGTCTATACTCTCCCTCATCACCTTTTTATTTAAGTATATTTTTATCTCTCCATCTCTATAAGAGGTGAGACCATATAATCTTCCTTTAAACTCATCAGTAACTATCACTGGAACTTTAAATACAAAACCAAAATTCTTTTGCATGTTACTCAGTATCTCTTGCTCTTTATCTGATATGCGTTGTTTATAATTATCGGGAATATCATTATTTTTAAAACTATAACTACTATAATAGTTATATCCAAGAGCTGATATTGCCATCATTGTAATAACAATAAATATAATCTCTAGTCTCTTTTTAAACATATGACTCACCTTTATTACCTAAAATATATTATTTTCATCTGTATTATAACTATAATCCCGAATTATGCAATAGAGAATTAAAAATTTAATCTATGCTTGCAAGGTGCCCTT
>JAYEKJ010000047.1:0-3128 GCA_034660975.1 Campylobacterota bacterium | reverse complement strand
AGGTTTGCTCAACCCCATCAAGCATATATAAAACCCATTTTTCCATACTACCTTTAGTTCTAACCTCTTGAAGAAGTCTATAATAATCACTTTTATTTTTAATAATATAACGACTAAGATAAAGAATCGGAATATCGAGCAAGTCTTTTAGAATTAAATACAAGATATTGATAATCCTACCAGTGCGACCATTTCCATCATAAAAAGGGTGAATAGTTTCAAACTGATAATGAATTATTGCCATAGTGACAAGTGGGTCAACATCGTTTGGCTCGTTGATAAATTTTTCTAAATTATCTAACAAGCTATGAAGCGTTTTGTAGTCTTGTGGTGGTGTAAAAATAACTTCACCTGTATGTGTATTTTTAAGAACAGTTCCTGCTTGTTTTCTTACCCCTGCATTGTTTTGTTCTAACTCTTGTTGAATCTCTACGATATATTTTTTGAGTAAAAGTTGATTTGTTTTAACTAGGTTATAACCTTTTAGCAGAGCATGTGAATAGTTTTGAACTTCTTTAGCTTCGTTTGTTATATCTTTAATATCAAGAGAAGCACGGTACAGTTCATCGTGTGTAGTAATAATATTTTCAATCTCACTACTGTCTTTTGCTTCTTGTAAAACTAAAGAATTTATCAAAATATTTTGATTAGGAATGATTTTAGCAACACCATTTAACTTTGCCAAGGCTCTGTTAGCAGAGATGGTTTTTTTCAAAATCTGTTTTGTTTCTATGTCTTGTGTTAGTGGTAGGTTTTTTGGGATGAATGGAATCATTAGTTACCCTTTTAGGAATAATTATCTACTAGCATTGTTGCTGTAAATCATCCTTTAACGCATTACATTCAATAAATATATCTTTTTTATATCTTGATAACCAACGACTCATAATCCCGTCAATTGGTTTACCACTATTACAATACAAATAAAATATAGGCATATTCGCAGTTTTTGTATTATCAAACTTTGTTGCTAATATATGTGTAGTATTACTTACTTTTTTTAATGAAGAAGACAATAGATTTGTAATATTTTCAGATAATAATCGTTTTTTCACTTCTGTATCCATACCATTAATCTTTTCAATTACATCATCTATTTTAAGATGAACAATATCGTTTTCTAGATATTTATACTCTTCAATATCTATATTCATTTCATTAAAACATTCATTAAAGAACCCAAATAGTAAACTTTTTTCTTCTACAAGAATATATTTATCATTACATTTGATTATTTTATCACAAGTTGAACCTATAATATCTAAGTCATCCCCATCGATAATAATAAAATTACTTAAATCATTATCACAACAACCTTCTTTAATAGTATCTACAGGTATTCCCACATGATATCCTCTAAAGAACCTAGTAGTTCATCTTGTAATAATTTCCAATTTTCATCATTTAGAATAGTGTTAGAAACAACACTTTCTTTTTCACTTAAAAGATTATAAGAAATCCTATCTTCAAACTTTCCTCTTGTAGCTTTTGCATTGAGATAATCTGCCATAAATGGGCTATGTGTTGAAAAGACTATTTTTACACCGGCATTCATCAGTTCTATAAAGAGGTCAATCATTTTTAACTGCCAAGTTGGATGTAAATGCACTTCTGGTTCTTCCCAAAAGAGTGTGGAACCTTTTTTAAGGGCTTTATTTTTGACAAGGTATTGCAGTAAACCTATGCTTTTGATTCCTGATGAGGCATTTACTATATTAAAATTTTTTCCACTATCAGATTCAAATGCAAACCCTTGAGAAACTTTGGTGATATTGCCATTAATGATTTTAGAAGTGGATGCTTGGAATTCGTGTATAAATCTATTTGTTTCTTCACTTGTAAAAGAGTAGTCATCTTTATTTAGCTCTTGAAGTAGAGAATTTATATGATAAGGAACTTTAAATCTGTCAGTTGGTAAAAATTTCTGAAATTCCAAGATAAGTGGAGTTTCAACAAATATAGCACCATTGATATTCTCCTCGAAAATTAAATTATTTGTTGTTAATTTATTCTCAGTGTAGTTTATCGTAGTTTCTTTTGTTGAGTAAATAAAATCATCGTTTATTTGATTAATATCTCCAAATATTGATTCTAATATATTTCTAAAGATCAAGTTGAATTTTTCATCTTTAGAATCTAGTAAAGATTTTTTTTGTTTTTCAGAAAGTTTATAAAGAGTATCTTTTAACATATCAAAAAGAGGTTTATTTTCTTCTTTGATATTTTTTGATTCAACATCTAATATTTCAAAAGCTTTAATAAAGTCATCTGTATCAATATATTCTTTGATTTTTTCTTGATTTTTTATTTCAGAGTGAGACATCATAATGTGAAATACTTGAAGCATATTTTGTTCTTTCTCACTATCCATAAATGCATAATGAATTTTATAGGTCTCATTTAATATAGAACTCATTGCATCATCATAAGCATATAGAAATTTCATAATATAACTCTTACCACTACCTGGTTTCCCAGCAAAAACAGTTATATCTTGTATATCAAAATCACTATCTTTTATTTTTGCAAAATTTTTAAGATTTAAGTTTGGCATTATGTTACTTCTTTGTAGGTTATTGTTTTAATAACATTCTAGCGAAATTGCTGTAAATTTAATATTTTTCTATAATCATATTTTTTATTTCTTGAACCTATTTTAGTTTCTCTATACTTTTCAAAATCTCAAGTAGTTTGGGAATCACTAAGGTTCTCGTGTTCTAATTTTGTAGAGGTCGTTGCCTAGTGGTGTTCCAGTTTTTGGATTCTTTTGTAGTGGTGTTATCAAAAACTCAATGTCATTTTTGATTAATCTATATTTTTTAGATAATTTTTTTACATCTCTTTTAAAATTATCGGTAAACTCAATCATCAAGCATATCCCATAACTCTTGTATGGGGTATGTTTTGAGTTTTCCAGATTTTATAAGCTCAGCTTGATTGAGAGAATCTTCAATAATTTGTATCTCTTTATAACTCTCTTTTTGTTTGTCTGAATCTAGCGTTTTATAGGCACTAATAGTATTTAATTTTTTCGATAAATCATCTTTTACTGTCACGCTATTTATCATTACATTTTTTAAATTATCTAAGATACCTAACACCTCTTTGGCATAGTCATCTTTAACATC
>JAYEKJ010000046.1:21798-40554 GCA_034660975.1 Campylobacterota bacterium | reverse complement strand
AATATCACATCTGCGGTGATAACCACAGAATCTGATGTAGGTATAAAGTTTCTTGAGGATGTTGATAACTATTGTAATTTAGATCGATTGACAATTAACTCTTATGATCGTGGACTTTACTTTAATACTGCTTTTATTGAACCAATCATTACAAACTCAAATATTATTAGTAGTCATAGTGATGCTATCTATACAAAAACAGATTCCACTACAAAATTTACTCTAAAAGATAGTTGTATAAAAACTGAATCACTAATGGCTTATGGATTAAATCTATCCATTAACGGTTCAAATTCTGAAGTTACAAATAACTGTTTTTATGCTCCTACTATCTTTAAGTTGGCAAAAGCAAGAAAAAATAATAATAATTTTTCAGGTAACTATTGGGATGGTAATATTGGTTTTTTTGATATGAATAAAATTTTTGATTCTAATCCAGCATTAACTTGTCCAAACAGTTGTTGGGGTAGTGGTAATATAAATAGTGGATTTGATGCTTGGGATATATTTAGAGATATAAACGATAGAAATATCTCCACTAAAAAATCTGCAGAAACTTTTAGCATCATTATCACCTCTCTAAATGAAACAGATGATGATTATCAAAAATTTAGTGGAACAGTTTGCTCTTGTGTTGATAACAATAGCTCAACATGTTTTAAAAATCTATTTTCTGATTCTAACACCTCTGCACAAACAAATGAGGGGAATCCAACTTTTACAATAAACAAAGCATTTAAAAGTACAAATATCGATATTCATTGGCAAAAAGATGTTGATGTTTTATGTGCTGATTTAGTTGAAGATAATAATACCCACTCAACAGATAATTTTGCAATTATCCCCGATAAGTTTATTGTAGATGTAAATGATTCTACGCTAAGAGCTGGTGAGAGTTATAGACTTGATATCAAAGCTACTGATTCCCTAAATAATATCATTATAAACTATAAACAAACATTTATAATTAATGAAAATGATAAGAATCTATCTCTATTTTTCAACTCCAAACAAAATGGGATGGAGTTTAAAACCACTTACTCTTTTGAGATAAACGGTAGTGGTTCAAAGAGTGATTTTAATATTAGTGATGTTGGTGAGTATCTTCTAAAAATTGTAGATACGGCTTATGCTATTGTTGATCTAGATGATAGCACCTTAGAAGATAGGAGAATCGATGGTAATGTAACTATATCAGTAATCCCACACCATTTTGATTTTAACATCACAAAACATGAAACCCCAACAGCTCAAAACTGGGCATATATGGCACAAGATTTTAGCGATATGAACTATACACTAGAGGGTAATTTAACTGCAAGAAATAAACAAGGCTCTATTACAATTTATTTTGATAAAAATGAATATGCTATAAATATAAATAGCACTATAATATTTGATACAAATTTAACAGCCAACGAGATTACAGAGTTTTATAATCAATTTGATAATAATTTTGATCTTAATAATAGTGATTTTAACACCTCTAAAGAGAGTTTTAACAACGGTGTAAGTTTAATCTCACTTATATATAAAATTGATAAAAATTGCATAAAACCATTTCGACCGGTAAGAACAAATATCAAAAATTTTGATCTTCCAAACTACACAGTTGATGAAAAACACCTAACAGCTATTGATGACAATATAACTTGGTACTACTCAAAACTAAAAACTTATGATGTTGGTACAAATAAAAATATAACTCCCAACCATTTTTTTGTTCTTTTATACAAAGAGGATACAAAGAACTTTCAAGAGATTACATTAAACTGGTTTCAAAATGAAGATGATAACTCTAGCATAACAACAGGTTTTAATTTGACTCCAAGCTCAAATACCATTATCGACAATACAACAAACCATATAATTGATTTTATCGATTATGATAAAGGGAGAGTAGATTATAACATCACTAAAGATGGCGATAAAAAAGCGATAATTCATATTGATATACCTAAATACCTTTGGTACAGTTATGGGATAGATTCTGAGTACAATAGCTCAGCTGGTTCAAACTGTTCTGGGCATCCTTGTTCCATTTATACTTACGAGACTACGCCACCATCAGGTAACACCATCTCATCTGGCACATATCAAGGTGGTGATGCCCCTATAAAAGAGAAAGGGAAACAGATTAGATTTGGTGTGAAGATTTTTAGATGACTTTTTCCAACTCACAAACAAATAATAATAGATAATTTAATAATTAAAACAGTAGAATTGTAAAAATTAAAATATAAAGAGTTTCTATGAGAAAATTATTATTACTTGTTTTATTGACAACATATTTAGTTGCTGGATGTCGAAATGATCTCATTGGTAAATTTACTATAAATGAGGTTTTTAAACCACAAAGTAGTGGTTTGTCTATGGCTGTCTCAGAGCCATTTATTGAATTAACAGATACAGATATAGGTGATGGTGTTGATTTTAATGACACATGGAGTGTTAAACTCACAATAGATGGCTCCTCTACGGTATATTCACTTGATGCTGATGAGTGTGAAGAGCAAGAGTATATTGGGATTGCATTAGACGATAAAGATGAGTTAGACTTTGAAGATGGGATGAGTATTAGTCTTTACGATGGTGATGGTAATTTTATTGATTACCTAGTTCTACAAGGAAACGATGTTGAGGGCAAACATGAGCAATGTAGCTGGGAGTACGACAGCCAAATCTCTTTTGATAATGATACTGGTGAAAATAGAGATCTTTATAGAGACCCAGATAAAACAGGTGATTGGCTATACGAAGAGCAAGATGGTGTTTTTATGGATATGGGTGGAGGAGATGGTTCTAAGTGTAATGAAAACAACACCGTTGGAACCATCTTTGTAAATGATGATGCAGATAGCTATGATGCAAACAATACAGATTCTGATTGTGATGATGCAAACTTTGACAATATTCCTGATGCTCTACAAAAAGTAAGAGATAATGATTCTGCTGATGCTCCATTTAAAATTAAAGTTTGTACTGGTGATTATGATTTGGGAAGTGATTCTTTAGAGTTTGACCACAAAAACTTCAATGGTTTTGTTATTCAAGGTGAGGGGAATAATGTAAACTTAACAGGTACAGCTGATCGTTTCTTTAACATAAATCATAGAGATATAGAGAAGATAACTTTTGATGGTATGAGTTTTGACCATGATGTTAGTTGTGATAGCACTTGTGATAACTCTAGGTCTATTTTTGGATTTACGAAAAATAAAAACAATGCTGATTCTAAGTTTGTTGTAAGTAGAATTGCTAGTATGAAATCTGGATGTCGTGCTTTTAATTTTAACTCTAATTTTGGTGGAGCTTATACATTTCGTGGGTTTGGAGCTATGGAATCTGATTGTACCCCTTTTGAGATAGATGATTGTAGTTCTGATGACAAGTTCACATTCAAGTCAATCTTTTTCAACCTAACATCTAGTGCTACGGATCAATTTGGTCTTTTTTTCTCTGACAATGTTGATGATACTTGTGATGTAGATATAGAGGGTATCTCCTTAGATATGGAGGGTAGTAGTGGGATTAGATTCTATGAACTAAACGATTTTAAATTTGAAAGTTTTATATTTAAAAACAGTGGAGACGATGCAGGTAAGCATGCATTTTATGTAGAGAAACCAACAGGGATAAACTACACTTTTAAATATTTTGATATTAACGCTTCTGGTCAAGCTTTCTATTTTAACGATATAGAAGCAGATACAACTTTTACATTAGATGGGGATTCATCACAACACTCCATTATAAGCTCAAGAAATACCCATGGGTTTACACTACCAGGTGTAGTAAGAGATGTAAATATTATAAATACAGATATTTACCCAAATACTGGAGCAGCTATTGACTTAGAGGTAACTGGTGATTTTAATCTTGCAGGCTCTATCAGTTCATCTGAAGATGGTGTCATACTGCGTGAAGATTTTAACAATCTCACAATCAACAATTCATCTGTAACATCTAATGATGATATTGGTATCAAATTAGAAGGGGAATTAAGCAATGAGATAAATATTGACGACCTGTATATTCAAGCTAAAAGTAATGCTTTTCTTGCAGATAAAACAGTTAATGGTGATATCTATATGAACAATATTGATTTTACATCTGATGATACTTACACTATCTATTTTAAAGACCCTCTTATGAAAAATTTAACAATTGAAAACTCTAAAATTAACGCTAAAGAAGAGGTTGGTATATATATTTACAATGGAATTGAAGAAGATTTAAAAATAAAAAGCACTCAAATAGTTTCAAAACAAGAATCAATCTATTTGAAAAATAAGGTAAATGGTAATTTTATCATTGATAACTCAGATATAAACTCAACTAACTATATGGGAGTATCGGTTAAAAAAGGGATTGCTAAGGATTTCAATATTACCAATAGCTCTATTTATGGCTTAGATTATGGTGTGTATATATATGACGCAATTCAAGGAGATATAAATATAAAAGATACAAACATCTCCTCTACACAAAGCTACACGCTAAATATTGACGCAGTTGATGGTTATGTAGCGATTGATAAATCTGATATCAATTCTACCCAAAATATTGCTCTTTATTTCCAAGATGATATTCTAGGTGGTGCAACCATAACAGCATCATCTATATCTGGTTCAGAATATGGAGCTTATGTAAAAGAAAATGATATTATTTTAGATATTTCAGATAGTAATTTCACAAGTATTAATCAGCGTGGACTCTATTCAGAATCTAAAAAAAGGTTAACTATTGAGGGTAGTTGTATCATGAGTACAGACTATGAATATGCCCTTCAAATATATACTACAGATTCAAATTCTAAAATAAGTAATAACTGTTTTAAATCCACCAATGTAAATGATACAGCATACTCAAGTCAAAGTGGGGTAAATTTCAGTGAAAATAGTTGGTATGATTGGGGTGATGGAGATTATAGTAATTCACATAATGTGGCAGATAGTGGAACTAAACGGTGTTCCTTAGGTTGTTATGAAGATGAAGCCGTAGATATAAACTTCACAATCATCGATAGTTTCAGAAATTCCAACGGAGATATAGAGGATTTAAACATCTCAACAAAGATAATAGGAACAGAATTTGATTTAAACATCTCTAGTGTAGATGCAGATAATAACATTACAGACTTTAATGGAACTATCTGTTATCAGATTCAAGATGCCAATCAAGAAAGCACTTGGCTGAAATATACAGATTTTAACAGATCTGAAATAGTTACAGTTCCTGATTCTAATGTAACTTTTATCTCTAAAGATTCTTGGATATTTATGAAGTGGCATGAAAACAAAAGTGAAGCTGATACTGACTGTACCCAAGCATTAGATGGAAATACAAGTTCAAAAGATAATTTCTCTATTAGACCTAAAGAGTATTTTATAAATTTAAGTTCTTCAACTGTTAAAGCTGGAAGTGATTTTGATTTAACATTTTTAGCTGGTAAAGATAACAACACTCCATCTCATGATTACAACGAAACGAATGGGGGGAGTAACCCTAGTTTTGATCTAAATACAAGTGAGCAAAATCAAAATTGTATCGAGGGGGTATTTAACCCAGATATAACTATTGATGTAGATTTTACAGATGGTTCTAAAGAGTTTACCGACATCACTTATAGTGAAGTTGGTTTTGTTGATATTAATATTAGTGAAGATTCTAAAACTTGTTCCGAGAGATATGCTTCTATTGATTGTGATGATAAAAATATTACAGGTTATTGGAACACTGATAATGATTTATCAATTACTCCAAAAGTTGAAACTCTAAGGGTAACTCCTCATCATTTTAATGTTGATATAGTATCTACTAACTTTAAAGGTGGTAATTTTACATATTTAGCTAAATCTGATTTAACTAAGATGAGTGCTAGCGTTGATATAAACATAACTGCTCAGAATGAGAATAATGAGACTACTCAAAACTACAGCAGAGATTGTTATGCTCAAAAAATCAAGATAGATTATAACTACACCTCAGTAGATGAAAATCTTAGTGAATTTCTATATTATTATGAGTTTAGTGATAATAACTCAACCGATAACAATGTAACGATTAATGATACAGTTTCTGATGATGTGAATAAAACTAACTTTAGTACAGATAACAATGGTTCGGCTATCTTTAAAATAAATTATAATTTTAAAAGAGATAGATCTACACCTATAAACCCTTTTGATATAAATATTACAGATTTTAGTGTTATTGATACTAATGCTACTGATGTAAATGGAATTGGTGAGGATTCTACAAATGCTAATTTCTGTTTCGGTAGAACTAAAACAGGCGATATTACCACGACTAAAGAAGATATAAATCATACTATTGAGATAGAGGTTTATGATGATGCTGAGAGTGACTATACAAGAACTTTTAATCAAAACTCTTTAAGTTGGTATCAGCATGAAAATCACAATAGAGTTATTGATGGTAATGTAAGTGAAATCAATGCAACTACAACTTCAACTCTTGATAATATTGTATTTTCAGTGAGTGATATTAAATCACCTAATAATGGGGATATTGAAATAACTATATCAAACAAAACAGCAGATACTTTTTATATGCATCAAAAAACTAGAGCTTGGTTATGGCATACCATTGATGGTTATGGTGATGATTATAATGTTAGTGATGGTAGCTCTTGTTCTGAACACCCTTGTTTTAAATATACTCTTGATGAAAAAGAGAAAGACAACAATAACACCATCTCCTCTGGTACTTATCAAGGTGGTGATTCTAAGCCTAAAGATAAAGGTGATACTACTCGGGTTGGGGTTAAGGTGTATAGATAATTTTTTTGATACAATAAATATCTAAAATATAAAATTAATTAAAAAACTAAACTACTTCATAAAGGTCAAAAAGAAACGATGCGAAAAGGTTTAACACTTATTGAACTGATATTTTCTATGCTCATTATAGCCATAGTATTTTCAGTAGTGCCAAAAATAATTTTTGCATCTAACAAATCAATGGCTTCATCTATGAAAGAGGATGCTCTTTTTAATGCTTATACACTACTAGGTACTATTTATAGGCTTCCGTGGGATGAAAATACACTTAGTGGTGGTGATATTTTAGATACTGCTGAATCTGCTGCTTGTGATAATCGTAGAGTTGGTAGCTTTTTTGGTGCAAGAAACTGTAAAGATAGTGATGAAAGTGCAAGTGCCATAGGTAGAGAAGAGGCTAATATTTATAATGATATAGATGATTACTTTGATTACAATGAAGATGTTAATGTTACTGATAAGAAAAAATATGTGTTAGAAATTAAGATTAACTATGTTAATAAAAACTATGAAATAAATACAACAAATACAAGAGAACGCAAAGAGATAGTCGCTACAATATCTTCACATGATGATAATAAAAAAATGAAAGGCTTTCAATCTAGTTTTGTTTATCACTCTGCTAATTTAGGTCTTATCCCAATAAAAAAGAAGCGATGGAGATGAGAAAAGGTTTTACTCTTATAGAGATGATTTTTGTTATTATTATCTCTGCTGTTTTATCAATAGGAAGTTTTAAAGCGATAGAAGCATTATATATCAGAAGTGCAAAAGCTAAAGCATTAACAGATATGACTCTGCGTTCCCAAATAGTACTTGACCAATTAAGTCAGCTTATTTATAACAGAATCCCAAATAGTGTTATTGGCTACAATGATGGTGGTGCTTGTGAAGCGATAGATAATCTTACTGATAACTATACGATTGTAGAGTGGATTGGCACAATGGAATATGAACGCTTACTTGGAAGTTATGACAGCTTTATAGATATGGGTGATAGTAATAGCACTAGCCGTTTTTTATCAGCAAGAGATATAAATCATACGCTAGATGCACCTAATGTGAATCTTATTTTTGCAGGTACATTTGATGAGGGTGCAGAGGGTGCAGTTAATGCTTGTGAGGGTGCTTTTGGATGGCATGGAAACGATAGCAATCTCTCGTATATTGTTAATATTGAGGATCATAACATTACACTAGAAGACCAACCCGATAGGCAACCTGAATATATATATGAAAAATACTATTTGACTAACACAGCTTATGCTGTTGCTCGTGGTGCAGACTTAAATGAAACAAATCTAGTAAATAATTGTAGCAACTATTCACCACCATTAAATAATTTTGATTTTGATACAACTCTTTTCCTATTTTATAATTATCAACCATTTGAATTTGCTAACAACGCAGAGGTGGATGAAACTTTTTGTGGAGATTCTCAAGGTACAAGAGAGGGTAATGTGAGTATATTAGCCCAAGATGTTACATCATTTAAGGTACTCTATATAAACAGAACAATCAGACTTAATCTCGATATGAATCGCAGTATCCGTGGTGCAAGTGATGTTTATATCAGTAAACAAAAGGCTATATACTAATGAGAAAAGCGATAGGTCTCATACAAGCTATTATGATAATTCTTTTACTAAGTGGGATGATGGTTCTTGTAATAAAATATGCTTCAATCTCAGCACGACATGTAGCTGACACTTATGTCAAAGAGCAAAATGAACTTTTTTTAAGTAGTACAATAGAACAGGCTTTATTGGCAATTTCTGAACATAACAGAAGTGCTAACGGTTGCTTAGATTCATACAGCCCAACTAATATAACTAACAACAGAGATATAACTTATAGTTCAAAAGTAAATGTGATAAGATACTACCTTGAAGATGGAAGTGATGATTTAGCAGATTGCCCTATCCTAGGCATTCCTATCGATACAGAAACAGATAGCCATGGGATGGCACTTTTTGAGATTGAAGTTAATGCTACAAGAGCAGATGGAACTGTTGTTAGTAGAATTTTAAGAAGGACATTACAACAACCATGAGAGCATTTACACTTATTGAACTTATATTTGTTATTGTTATCATAGGTATTTTAACAAGTATTGGGGTTACATCATTTAAACCAAAATATCTAAATGATGATCTTAATTTTATCCAAAGTAAAATAAAAGAAGCACAGTTTTTAGGTATAGGTTTTGAGCATTTAAACTTTGATGGAAGTGTGATTGATAACTATGATGCTAGTGGTTGTATAAGGATAGAAAAATCAGCATTAGAGGAGAGTATGACCACTAACAAGGTAAACTACCAACTTCATGTTGATATAAATCCAGCAGATACAACTATTTGCTTCGATTCCAAAGGGCGACCACGAGAAGATGACTTTAACGGTACCCTTTTAACAACACAAAAAACTTTCCAAATTTCATACAAAAATGAAGAGAAAAATATCACTATTGAACCTATTACAGGCTATGTGATTATCAATTTCTGAAAAGTTGGACTACTTTTTGCTTAAATTAGATAAATATTTTATAGAAATGAGAAAAAGATGATTAATGATGAAATTCTTTTTATAATTGATGAAAACAAGCAACTACTCTTTAATGGCACAGAGTTTAAAGATGCACCGTCAAAAAATAAAAAAGAGTACTTTAGTGCTACATCTTTACCATCTTCACTAATCTATACACACGGATTTAAAACAGCTAAGACAACCTCTGATGATAAAATAGAGATTCAAGCTGAGATGAAAATGTTTGATGAAGCTGGTCTTAATCCAGATGTAGATTTTAAAATTGCATCTAAGACTATACCATTAGAAGATAGTGATGACAACTATATAGAAATTTTTGCATCTGAAATCACAAAAATAGATGATATTTTTGAATCTATTGCTAAAAAAAATCATCATATTGATGCTATTTTTCCTCCATCTTTAAGTTACCGTTCACTTTATAGTTTTGAACTTCTAGATAAAAAAAATGATCTATTTATCCACTTTGGAGATGATAACTCTTATGCTGTTATCTTTAAAAATGGACAGTATATCTCAACAAGATCTATCTCTTCTATAAATGAGTTAGCAAAACATGCAAATATAGAATTATCTCAAATGAAAGAGTTACTTTGTAAAAAAGGTGTTAAAAACTCTCTTTATTCAGAAGATGAGTTTCTACTAATGGGTAATATAGAAGATCAATTATCTAAAATTGTAGAGAAAATTTCTCACTCTATCGGGCATAAAAGGGGAGTATTTAAACTTGATTCTATTGATAGAATTTTTTTAGATTTTGAAACAGCTGATATACCTGGTTTTTTAAACCTATTTAATAATTACGGGTATGAAGATGCATCAAAAGAGATACTAAATATTTTTGATTCTGTTGAAGTTGGTATGAAGCATTATGCATTAAATGCTCTTTATGCACTCGGTTCAGTTCAAGATAAATACTCTATTGTAAATTTAACTATCTACGAGAGAAAACCTGCGTTTTTAAAAACAAATGTAGGTCATCTATCTATAATCACACTATTTGCATTGATTCTATCTAGTGTATATCCAGTATATACATTTTTAGAGCTAGAGAAACTAAATGCTAGTAAAGCTAAACTAAAAAATGATATAAGTAAAATACAAAACGCAACAAAAAAACTACAAACTACACTTAAAAAAGAGCGTGACAATCGTGATGAACTTAGGAAAGAAAAAACAAGATATATTAGAGAGATTACATCTTATGATCATCTCTTAACTGCTCTTCAAAGCTTTAGAAATGAGACTCTATTTCGTCAAAAAATAATGAAAGATGTAAATATGGCGATGAAAAAGTATAAACTCTCATCTAAACATCTAGAGTTTAATAACCCAGGTTCAATAACAGTACAGATAATTACTGACTATGATAAACGAGATAATATAACTAAATTTATCAAAGATTTGATTACTCAGGGTTATTCACATGTTGAAACAAAAAAAGTAGAAAAAAAAGAAAACTACTATGAAAGTTTTGTGGAGATAAGCAGATGAAAGATAATATAGAACAACTTGAAAATCAGCTTGATAGTTTGCCAAAACAAAAAAGAGTTGCAGTGTATGCAACTCTTTTTATCTCAATAGTTTTAGCGAGTTGGATTCTAATCTCTGAAGATATGAGTATTGAACTTCAAAATCAAGAAGATTCTATCCTCTCTTTAGAGAAAGATTTTAGAAAAAATAGTATAAAATCTTTAGAACAGGAGATAAAAAAAGCGAAAAAAGAGAGTTTGATTTTAGAAGAAAAAAATACGGAAATTCATTTTAAAAATCAATTTATACAAACAAAACTTGAATCTTTAGGATTTATCTTTTTTGATGAGATGGGTATAGCTCAACTTCTTGATAAAATATTGAAAAATTCCTTAGAGCATAATATAGATATTAAATTTGTAGAATCTAAAAATAAAAATGTTGTATTTATAACTCATGTCCTTGAGAAACAATCAGTTACTGTTAATGGTAGTGGTTCGTTTAAAGATATTATGTCATTAATTCAATATATTGATAGTTTTAGTGCTTTATTACGCATCAAAAAAATATCTATCGATATAGAAGATGATAAGACAGTTTTTAGCTTAAACATCTCACACTATGGAGTAGAATTATGAAAAAGTTACTTCCCATAATAATTCTTACCCCAATTCTAAGCATAGTAAATGCTATTGAAATAAATAAAATAGCTCCAAAAATAAATACACTAAAAAATAACAAAAAAATTTCAGATATTATTGATTATGAAGTTTATGATCCATTTGCAACAGCCAAACCTCTACTAATAGAAAAGAAAATAGTAGAAAAAAAGGTAATTAAACGAGTTATAAAGCAAAATCCTATTATAATTCAGACTATTTTAAATCATAAAGTATTGATTAATAATAGATGGTACAGTGCTGGAGACATAGTTCAAGGCAGAAAAATTAAATCTATCCGTAAAGATGCTATTATTGTTATTGAAAATAATAAGTGGGTTAAGATAGCTCTTAAAAAAAATAGAAATATTATAAATATAAAAGAAGTAATACAATGAAATTAATAATATTATTCTTCTTAACATTTTATACATTATATGCAAATGATAATTGTGAAGATACTCTATTCACATTTAATATATCACAAAGCAATAGTAATGTTAGAATCATAGATATTTTGGAAAATGTTGCACATGAGTGTAAATTTTCAGTTAAAATCAAAGATAAAGAAGCAAAAAAACTACTATATAAAAACTTATATTTAGTGCATATTAAAGACTACTCTTTATCTCAAATATTAGATTTTCTTTTTAGACAAAATAATATGTTCCATCAGTATGATGAAAGGATGAGACTGCTTACTGTTTCATATCTTCAAACACACTCATTTATTATTGATTATGTAAACCTAAGTGAACACTCAACAGAATCTGTAAAAAATATATCAGTTGGAGCAAGTGCTACTGCTGGTGGTGGTACAACTGGCGAAGCAACTGGTACAACTACTTCTTCTTCTGGAAATTCAGATACTACAACAATAACAACAAGGTCCCAATTTCAATTTTGGGATAAATTAAGTCAAGAGATAGATTCCATCTTATCAAGAGATAATGATGCTATGAAAATAAAAAGTAAATCTATCATAAATAGAGAAGCCGGTGTTGTAACTATCACAGGAACTAAAAATCAAATAGATCGTATAAATAAATATTTAACTAAAATTAAAGATCGCTTACATAAACAAGTTCAACTTGAGACTACACTTCTTGAATATACATCTATTGATAGTGAAAATTCTGGTGTAGATTGGTCTAAATTCAATCTTTCATTAAAAGGTAATACTGGAAAACTTTTCGATAGTAGTGGAGCTACATCAGGGACAGCATTTGCTTACGATTTTTCCATGGAAGGATTGATAGATTTTTTAAATAAAGATGGGAAAGTTGATGTTTTATCTACTCCAAAAATAACAACTCTTAACAATAGAGCAGCAGTTATAAATGTTGGTCAACAGATAAACTACCGTTATCAAAGTGGAAGTAGAGCTTATGATGGCGCCACTTCATTGTCATCTACATATAACACCTATGTGATGAGTTCTGTATTTATAGGCTTAACTCTAAATATAGTTCCAGAGATAACTGATGATGGTTATATTGTTTTACAAATAAATCCTGTTGTTAGTGAAAAAATAGATCCATTAAGTGATCTTAATGCAGCTGATAATGGGAGTATTGTTGATAGTGATGGTGTTCGAATAATGCCACCAGATATCCGTATTAAACAATTGTCATCAATTGTAAAAGTAAAGGATAGAGGTAAAGTTATTGTTGGTGGACTTATGTCAACCGTAGAGAGAGACACATCAAGTAAAGTTCCATTATTAGGAGATATTCCAGGTATAGGATGGTTATTTAAATCAAAATCAAAATCAAAATATAAAACGGAACTTATTATAATAATAACTCCGAAATTAATTAAAAACAATAGTTTTCCATCTATTGACAGTATTGAAAACTCTTTGGAGGGATTAAGTTATGAGTAGTTATTCTAAAGCATCAAAAATTTTCGATACATCATTTGATTCTGATCTATATTTTGAATCTATTGCAGCAGAGTTTACAAAAAACTCACTACTTAAAGCGATTGGTTCTAGAGAGATACCACTTCTGTTTTTACTTGGTGAACCTGGGGTTGGTAAAACTTATATGCTAAATGTTTTACAAAATTACTTTAGTGCAGATAAAAAAGTTTTATTCTCTTCTGAACCATTTTCAACGCCAGAATCTTTTTTACACTTTTTACTTAAAAATGAATACTTTGATAAAAGATTAACTATTTCTGAACTAAAAGATGAAGCAATGAATAGATTTAATTCAACTGATAATCTCATCATCATTGATGAAGCTCAACTTGTTGATAATCTAGTATTAGAGTTTATTCGTATATTATCAGATACTGGACACTTTAACTTTCTACTCTCAATGCATAAAAGAGAGGGTGAAGAGATTGTAAAAAAAAGCCATTTTGCATCAAGAACACATACTGTTGTAGAGTTAACTATGCTTACAAAAAGTGAAATAAAAAAGTATATAGAATCTGAATTACTTAGGCATGGACTTGGCAATATAAGTGAAATTTTTAACCAAAGTGATGTTAAGTTTATTCAAAAATTATCAAATGGTAATTTTAGAATTGTTAAACAACTTCTAAAACATACTTTTTCAATTATGGACTATGCTAAAATTAATGGGCATGATAGTTATGCAAAACCTAATGAGTGTGTAATTACAATGGCTGCAATTGATTTAGGAATTATAAATGCATAATAGTTTTGAGAATCTACAAAAAAGATGTAAACGCTATCGCTTAAAAAAAAGAGTTATTGTTGTATTGCCAATAATTATTACAATGGCAATTGTTGGTGCATATTTATCGTTAGAAAAGCCTCCTAAACCAACAGTAGTTAAAAAAGAGATTGTTAAGGTAAAAAAAGTAGTTACACCCCCTACAACTGTTACAAAAGATGTAGCTTATTCTCTAAAAGTAGATACAACTTATGTTCCAAAACCAAAAACTGTAATCACTTATGCAGAGTATGTTGCACCTGCTAAGAAAGTTGCACCCGTAAAAAAAGCTGAACCGATAAAAAAGATCAGAGCTAAAGAGCCTGTTAATACAGAGGTTCAAGAGTATTATGTAGATAAAAAAGATTCAAAACCACTCTCTATATCTGTAACAAAACTTCAATCAGTAGAGCAGATGGTTACTCTTTATAATAAAGAAAAAAAATACTCTTTAGCTCTAAAAATTGCAAAAAGCTATTACAATTCTAAAGAGTATTCTAAGGCACTTCGTTGGGCTAAAAAAGCCAATGTATTAGATCGTAAAGATGATGGTGCATGGATACTATATGCGAAGTCTGAATACGCCAAAGGAAATCATAAAAGAGCTGTGAAAATTTTAAATCTTTACTTAACTAATGCGAATTCAAGTAAAGCGCAATCACTACTTTCAACTTGGAAAAAGCAACCATAATGAGAGCTATAAAACTACTGCTAGTACTCCATATTACAGTAATATCACTTTATGCAGATTTATATGACAAATTTTCTATAAATCTACGAAATAAAGATTATCCTAATGCTTGTAAAGTTGGAAAAAAGATTTTCTTTAAGGGTGAGAAAGATGAAAAACTTTTATCTATTATTGGTCAAGTATGTTTAAAGGCTGATTATATCTATATAACAGCACTTATTCAAAGTAGATTACGAACAACTGAAGATGCTCGTACAAATGCAGTTGTATTTTCATCAATTTTATTGCAAAAAAGATTGATTTATCAATTTATGTATGATGATGTAGATATCTCATCATTATCACTACCTGTTAGTGAACATCCTCTTTCACATACATTTACAGCAATTAGAGATAAAAACTATACGCTAGTATCAAAATACCCAAAAATCATTGAATTTAGAAAAAATCATAATTTATACAAAGTATCGATAGATTATACAAAAAGAGGAAAAATAATTATAGAGATAAGTGATATAGAAAATAAAAAAACTATCCATAGGTATTTATAATGATTAAAAAAGCTGTAAGACTTGGTGATACTTTAATAGAGAAAGGAATCATCTCAGAAGATAACTTAACTCACGCTCTAGCATTACAGTCAAAATCAAATTTTACTAAAAAACTTGGTGAAATTTTAATTAATGAGGGTTTTACTACACATAAAGAGATGGCTCTTGTCCTAGAAGAGTTACTTGATATTGAATTTATTGATATATATGCACAAGAGTTGGATTTTAAACTTATAGATAGATACCCTATTCAAGTTATGCAAAAAGCTCAAGCTATCCCTCTTAAAGAGGATGAAAATTATATCTATATTGCTACATCTGATCCACTTAATTATGATGCACTCGAAACCCTAGAGGGAGTTGTTGCATATAAACCTATAAAAATATATCTAGCACTTGATGAAGATGTTCGCCATATCTTTCAAAGAATACATATTCTCCAAAGCACTAAAACTATTGCAAAAGAGGTTATTAAAGAGACTTCTCAAGAAAACAATTACCAAAGTGAAAATGAAGAGAGTGCAGTTTTACGCCTAATCACACTTGTACTAAAAGATGCTATTATCAGAAAAGGTAGTGATATTCATATTGAGCCAAATGCTCATGAGGTTTCTGTAAGATGTCGTATAGATGGTGTGCTAGAGGAGATTTTTGTATTTGATCTTGCTGTTTATAACGCTATATCTTCACGCATTAAGATACTTGGAAATTTAGATATATCTGAGCGTCGTAAAGCACAAGATGGTCGTTTTTCTATGAAAATTAACGATGCAGCTTATGATTTTCGTTTATCAACGACACCTACTTTCTTTGGTGAATCAATTGTTATGCGTATTTTGGATCAGCAAAAAATATTACTTAAACTAAACGACTTAGGTCTAGAAGATGAGAATCTAAAACTTTTTGAAGATATCATAAAATCACCTTACGGTATAGTTTTAATTACAGGTCCAACAGGTAGTGGTAAAACAACAACCCTTTATGCAGCACTTAATGAGATAAAGAGTATTGAAAATAAGGTTTTAACAGTTGAAGATCCTATCGAGTATCAGCTTCCATTAGTGCAACAAGTACAAGTGAATGAAAAAATTGGTTTTACATTCTTCTCTGCATTAAAATCATTTTTAAGACAAGATCCAGATGTTATTATGGTTGGTGAGATTCGTGATATGGATACACTTAATGCTGCTGTTCAAGCTTCACTAACTGGTCATATGGTATTTTCAACCCTACATACAAATGATGCTCCAAGTGCGATAAGTAGAATGGTTCAAATGGGACTAGAACCTTATTTAATAGCAGATTCACTTTTAGCAATCGTGGCTCAACGGCTTGTTAGAAAAAATTGTAAACACTGTACAAAAGAGTATAAACCCCATGTAAAACTTTTAGAACATGTTTCAGATTATCTACCTGAAAATCCAAAATTTTACAAGGGTACTGGTTGTACGAGATGTGCTATGAGTGGGTATGATGGGCGTATAATGGTTGTAGAAATTTTAAAAATCAACAATAAAATTTCTCAAATGATCTCTAAAAATAGTAATAAATTTGAAATAGCAAAAACTGCTCAAGAATACAATCTATTTAAACCAATGGTTTATGATGCTCTTAAAAAAGCACTAAATGGAACAATTCCTTTAGAAGAAGTTGTTCGTATCACTAGAGGGTAGTTTTATGAAATTTTATGAAATTATCTATCGTCATGGTAAAAAAAAGGATAAAATAGTTATCCAAGCTCCAAATAAACTAGATGTTATGAAAAAATTTCAGGCGATGGAAATTGGAGTAAGAGTTAGTTTAAAAGAGATAAATGAGCCTATGATAATGAAAGCTCAAAAAATTATAAACAAACATAACAATCCTATTAAAGATACAAAAATCAATATAGAGCAGTATATCTCTGCTTTACAACAGCTCTCTGTAATGCTTGATGCTGGTATGCCTATCAATATTTGTTTGATTGAAACTATCAAATCTACACAAGATCCTATGTTAAAAGCAATTTTAGAAAATGTTTCTGATGATATAGAGGGTGGACAAAGCTTAACAAGTGCATTTACACCATACTCTAGACAACTTGGTAATCTTTCCATATCTATGTTTAATCTTGGTGAGCAATCGGGAACGCTATCAGAATCTCTAACAAGACTAGCAGATATATTACAAAATATTAATGACAATCGTGTAAAACTAAAAAAAGCTACACGCTATCCACTATTTGTAATTATAGCAATGTCTATCGCATTTACTGTTGTAATCACATTTGTTGTGCCACAATTTGAAGATCTATTTTCCAATATGAAAACTGAACTACCTTTCCCTACTCAACTTCTTTTATGGCTAGAAAATGCGATAACCACTTATGGTCCATATATTTTAGTTGCTGGAGTGATTCTATCTATTGTTTTCTCTTATGTGTATAAAAAAAGCTATTCCTTTGCTCTTAAAGTAGATCAATTACTACTTAAAACTTATTTAGTTGGTACAATTACAAAATTTGCAATGCTTGGACGATTTGTGTATATCTTTGATATTTTAGTTCATGCTGGTATCCCAATAGTAGATGCACTAAAAGCTGCTAGTAGTGTTGTTGATAATCTTTATATGAAAAAACAGTTTCAAGGAATCTCAAAAGCAATTGAAGAGGGTCGTTCACTCTATGATGGGTTTGAAGCATCTGGTTTTTTTGAAAGTATGGTTCTACAAATGTTAAAAGCTGGTGAAGATTCCGGTGCTTTAAATAATATGTTGGGTAAAATAACGATTTATTATAATAAAAAGTACAATGATGTTATGGATAGCGTTACAGAGATGATTGAGCCAATTTTAACTGCTGGAATAGCTGGTTTTGTTTTAGTTCTTGCTCTTGGTATATTTTTACCAATGTGGTCAATGGCTGATGCTATGGGGATGTAGTAAAATATACTTTTTGCGTAAGCTCGGAGGTGTGGCTTTAGCCTCACTAATTTAAATAAATAATTTCAATGGAGTAAAATAAAATGGAACATGAAGCGGGAACCATATCAATAGCTGTAATATCTGCAATAATCTTAGGATTCACACTTTGGATGATTAAAAAGATAAATGATATATAGAGTTAACATCTAAACTTTCCTATTGGAAATATCTCTTCAATACCATTAAACTAAGAATTGGAACCTCGAATTTCAAACGCTAAAGCGTGACTTAGAAAAAAACTAAATTTTTTTCTGTATTCGAGCAAGTGCTTTAGCGTTTGAAATTCGAGGTTCCAAGCAGTGGTCGTACTTCCAAAAAAAAGTTTATTAAAACTTATTCGTTAGTTAAAGTAAATGTACCAGAAGTTGAATTATAATCCCA
>JAYEKJ010000046.1:0-21698 GCA_034660975.1 Campylobacterota bacterium | reverse complement strand
ACTGCCGTTAATACCCCTATAATTATTATTATAAAAATTAATTCAATTAATGTAAACGCTTTTTTTAACATATCTATCTCCGGTTAATGATATTTTTATAAATATCTTTTTTTGTTTATATTATACATAAATGTATCTAAATAAAAGTTGTTTTAGGAGAAGTTTAAAGAGGGGTTTGATTTAAAAAGATATTCCACCTAAAAGGTGGAATAAGTAAAGCTCAAGGAGCTTTTTAATGTTTAACTTAGAAAGTTAATGTAGATGTAGTAGTAGGGAAAGTAGAGTTTGTATCTAATAACTTATGACATTTATCTTGAGTTTTTGTACTTACAAATTTACTACAATCCATAAGTATTGTAACATTTCTATCAGTACCTAATTTAATTGTAGCAACAGTGTTAGCACCATCTTTATAAGTTGTTACATTACTATCCGCTTCAAGAGTCCAACCCTTACCACTTACAGAGATTAGCTTATCTAAACTAATATTTACATCAGAATACTCACCCTCTAAATCAACAAGATTCGTATAAGAGTTTGGAACTGCTGAAAATGTATCAGTTGCAACTTTAATAGCACCTGCTGCCTCAGCATTTTGCTTTAAATCTTTAAATTTTGGAACTGCAACAGCAGCCAAAATACCAATAATAACGATAACGAAAATTAACTCAACTAGAGTAAAACCTTTTCTCATTTTGTGTCCTTTTACCTTAAATTTGACAAATTATAGACAATCATATATTAAACTAGACTGAATCTTTACACATTATAATTAGATTACATTTGCAAGTTAACTAAAAGCAACATATATATAGGTATAATATAAAAGAAAATAATATTAGGGTATCTCCCTTATAAAAAGGATTACCTTGAAACAAAATGAATACTTAGAACTTGGTGTATTAAATATACTACGAGTTGATAGAGATACACCACATGGTCTCTTTTTAATGGCACTTGATGGTAATGATGTTTTGTTACCAAAAGCTTATGTAAAAGATGAGATGCTCGAAGATTCTCTTATTGAAGTTTTTCTTTATACTGATTCAGAAGATAGACTAATTGCTACAACTATAAAACCAAAAGCTATGCTTGACCAATTCGCAACTTTTGAGGTTGTAGATGTTGCTCCATTTGGGGCATTTGTTGATTGGGGACTTTTAAAAGACTTACTTGTTCCAAATATGTTTCAAAAAGAGCCATTTAAAGTTGGCGATAAAAGATTCTTAAAAGTTGTATATGATGAGAGAACACATCGTCTTGTTGGAACTGAAAAGCTTGGTGACTTCTTTGAGAGACGAGTTAAAAACTTAAAACCTTCTCAAGATGTTAAGATTCTAATCATCTCTAAAACTCCACTTGGATATAAATGTATTGTTGAAGATAAATATGAGGGGCTTATTTATCACAATGAAATTTTTGAAACCATTGAACTAGGTGATGAAAAAACAGCTTTCGTAAAAACAATAAGAAAAGATGGAAATATTGACCTTACACTTAGAAAGCCAGGAAGTAAAAATAACAACTCATCATCAGATAAAATTTTATCACTTTTAAAACAAAATAATGGGATAATGCCTTATAATTATAAAAGTGATGCAGAGTTGATAAAAAATATTTTTGGATTAAGTAAAAAAGAGTTTAAACGCTCTTTAACAACTCTTATCGATTCTAATAAGATTGAAGTGAAAGATACTGGTATTTATATAAAGGGGTAGAGAGTGGCAAAAAAGAAAAAAAGCATAGAACTCACAAATAAAAAGATAAGTTTTAAGAGAGAAAATGTATCTTACAAGGTTATCCGTTTCTATCCAACAGCGATGAGCTTAGATGTTATGGTAGAAGATGATGATGGAACAAAAGGTGGTATGCAAAATATCCCTTATGCCCATGCACCAAAAGATGTTAAAAAACTGATAAAGCCTAACTAACTTGAAATTTAATCAAATTAAGATGGCTTTATACGCTACATACCTTACTAATCATTTTGGATTTAAACTTAAAAATATCACCTCTTCACAAGAAAAAAAAGATATCCGTTTAGATTATGCAAAAACACTACTAGGCAAACTAAAACTAGAGATTAAAATTATTAATGAAGAAAAAATTCCAAAAGATGGGCAGTTTCTTCTTGTTTCTAATCACAGAAGTGTCATTGACCCACTTATAGTAGAGATTGCTCTACAAAATAGTACTATTTTTGGTAATTGGATTGCAAAGAAAGAGTTATACAACTCTTTCTTTTTTGGACTATTTGTCAGAAATGCAGGAGCAATACTTTTAGATAGAGAAAACTCACAAATGGGTCAGTTTTTTGGCGATATAAAAAAGGCAACAAAGAGTGGAGAATCTATATTCATTTTTCCTGAGGGAACACGAAATAAATGTGAGAATGATTTAGGGGAGTTTAAAGATGGTTCTAAAATTATTGCTGTCAAAAATCGTCTCAATATACTTCCTGTATATATAAATAGTAATGCAAATAAAAAGTTGATGGATTCTCTCAAAGATGGAAAATCAACTCGTACCATCGAGATAGAGATTGGAGATATAATTGATTATAAAGACAAATCTCTCCCACTTGTAGATTCATATAAAAAGCAGTTTAATTTAAAATAGGAAAACATCTAATGATTTTAAGATTGATAGAAAATATTGGTAATAAAACACTCTCTTTATTTTCTTCAATCTATGAAGCATTAAAATTTACTTTCATCTGTATTATACATATGCTAAATCCTAAAAGTTACAATCCTGCTATGAGGATGGTTTTAACAAAGCAGATATATTTCACAGCAGTAGGGATAGTACCTTTATTTGTAATGATGGCTATTCTTTTTGGTTCTGTTATCATCGGTGTAGTTATCTCTCTTGCAACACAATACAATCTACAAGATAAGATTGGTTCTATTATCATCACCTTTGTAATTGATGAATTTTCACCTTTTTTTACAGCCCTACTCATCTCTTTGCGTTCTGGAACTGCTATAAATACAGAGATAGCAGTGATGAAAGTAAATAAAGAGTTAAACACTTTACAAGAGTATAAAATAGATTTAATTAATTATCTATTTTTACCAAGAATTATTAGTGGTATAATTAGCGTAACATCATTATCAATTCTTTTTGCTCTAATTATGCTTAGTAGTGGTTATATCTTTGCCCTTTTTTACATGAATATGGATTTTCATACATATAAATTTATACTCATTAGTGCCATAGAGGTAAAAGATGTTGTTATTCTTTTAGTTAAAAGTGTAGCATTTGGATTTGTAACAATGTTAATTCCAATATATAGTGGACTAAATACTGAAGATAGTTACACAGCAATACCTATATCTGTTTTAAATGGGATGGTTAAACTTTTCGTTGCATTATTTTTTATTGAGGTGTTATCATTACTAATTCAATCACTATAAAATTACTTAACAATTATCAAGATATTATAAAAGAGATTCCAAGAACAGAAGATTATTCACTTATCTCTTCTGATACTCCTCTTATATCCAACCTAAATATTTGTGAAAACATTGCTCTTATCAAGCAGGTGACTCAGCTTTTATCTATAAAAGATTCACAAAAAATTGCTAATGAATATTTAGAAAAAATAGATATAACACATATTAGTCTAAAAAGAAAATCACAATGTTCAAATTTAGAGATATTTTATACTATGTTGATACGAGCATTAATGACAAAAGAATCAAATATACTTATAGTTTCACCTCTAAGTATCATTGAGAATATCAAAGATATAGAGACTATCATACAAAATATTAATCTTCTCAATGATAATAAAAATATTATAATATTAGATACAATTACAAACGAAACCCATTATAAAGGATGCTCATGTCATATAATAAAATGAAATTATCCGTTGGCATATTTATGTTGATATTTTTTATATTTGTGGGTGGTTTTATGTATCTACTGCTGAAAGAGAAAGGTACATTTGAAAAAAGATATAATTACCATTTTTCAACACTAAGTGCAAACTCTTTTCATGTTGGGATGCCTCTAAAATTCTCAGGATTCAATATAGGGGTAATAGATAAGATAGCTCTTAAAGATGATGGAGAGGTTTATATGACATTTTCTGTTAACAAAAAGAATAGAAAATGGATAAGTAAAGATAGTTTACTGATGATAATAAAACCTCTTATTGGAGCACCTTACATTGAACTACAATCAGTGCTTGGTAACCCAATTTTAGAGGCTGGCTCAACATTAGATATACAAATGAGTGATGATATAAATGATATGATCTCTAAACTTGAACCAGCAGTAAATAAAATGATTAGCACTCTTAATAATATAGAATCAATTACAAGTGAATTTGCTAAGAACGATTCAAGCCTAATAACAACGATAAACAATCTTCAAACATTCACAAATAAACTTGCAAAAAATGACTCTATTTTAACATCTGTAACTGGTAATAGAGATTCAACAATCAATCTTATAAAATCTATAAATTTAACTACTAAAATAATGGATGATATCCGTAATATCACTTCATCACTAGATAAAGATATTATAAAACCTTCATCTAGCACCATTAAAGATCTTGAGTTTATCATGAAGGATATCACTCAAAAACTCCAAGCCCTAGATGGAACTGTTAAAGCTGTTGGAAGTTATGACAAAGATCTTATAGAGCTAAAAGAGCAAATATCTGTCTCTCTTGAAAAATCAAATCAAATAATGGATAAAGTTGATGCACTCATGCAAGATACCTCTTCATCAAAAGTGATTCTACCATGAGAAATATAATATTGTTTTGTTTAACAGTTATCTTATATAGTGGATGTTCATTTAAAGAACCAGCAAATAGCTCTCAATACAAAATGAGTAGTACTTTTTCATCATATACAAATAATTTTTTAAGTGATAATAACGCTTTGGCAAAAAATGATTTAAAACAAGCTATTAAATATGCTAAAACTAATGCTGATTTAAATCAATTAGCAACTATTTATCTAGGTGAATGTGCTTTAAATATATCTGTTGGAATCGATGATAAATGTAAAAAATATAAAGATATTGAAGAGTTAATAGATAATACTATTTTAAACTCTTATTATAATTTAATTACATTACGAATCAATAAAGAAGAGATTGATTTGCTTCCAGAAGCTTATAAAAACTTCACTATATATCTAAATACAAATCAATTTAATAAAGCTTATAATGAAATTTTAGAGATGGACACTATATCGTCTTTACTTATCTCAGCTACTTTGTTAAAAGATAAATTAACGACATATCAAATCGATGAAATTATAGAGATAGCATCTTTTAATGGATATAAAAAAAGTGTTATATTTTGGTTAAATGAACTTAAAAATAGGACAGATAATAAAATAGAAAAAGAGATTATTAAGAGAAAAATAATTATTTTAGAATCAAAAAATTAAAATAGACTTCTTGCATAACCTAAGAAGTCTAATGTATAATCTAAAGAATATACATAGAGAATCGTAAAAACATTATATTAATAAAAAGCTACAATAGTGTTACATATGATTGGTATAATTAAAGATAAATTAGAAGGATATGATATGAAAGAGTGTAATTCATTAGAAGAAGTTAGAACTGAGATTGATTCACTAGATATAGAATTGGTGGAGTTAATCTCAAAAAGAAGCCATCTGATTCGTAAAGCAGCTTCATTTAAAAATAGTGTAGAAGAGGTAAAAGCTGAAGATAGAATAGACTTTATACTTCAAAGAGTTCGCCATTACGCTATCGAGGTAGGTGTATCACCAAATATGATCTCTGAACTATTCACAATTATGATTGATGAGATGGTTGAAACTGAGATAGCAGAATTCAGAAATACAAAAACATTTTAACCCGAATTATGCAATAGGAATATATACCCCAAGGGCACCTTGCAAACTTTACCTATGCTTGTAATCAAGGGATGTTTAGTAAAAATTTTTAAGCCACCTTATTGGTGGTGTAAATTTTTAATGAATGTGCCTTGATTACAATGATAGATTAAATTTTTAATTCTCTATTGCATAATTCGGGTTTAATCTTACAGTCTCAAAAGAGAAGAATAAATTATTCTCTTTTAGACAATACTACTTAAATCGTCAACGCTATTTTTTATAATCTTTATACTCTCATGACTATTATGAGATAAGTTATCAATTTCTGATATTTTACTTATAATATTTTCAGCTTTAGAAGCATTTAGTGTATAACTATCTACCGTCCCCTCTGCTGAATTAACACTTTCATTTATAGAGATACTTATATCATCCATTTTAACAGAAGCCTCTTGAGATATATCTGCTAAAGTTTCTATCACCTTAGAATTTCTGTTCATCTCGTCACTTGAATCACTAATAGATTGACTCACAACATTAATGGTGGCATTTATCTCTGTTAATGATTTTTGAGTTCTCTCAGCAAGCTTTCTTACTTCATCAGCAACAACAGCAAAACCACGACCATGCTCACCAGCTCTTGCAGCTTCTATGGCAGCATTAAGTGCTAAAAGATTGGTTTGGTCTGCAATATCTGCTATTACTGTAATAACCTCTTTTACTTGTTCTGTATCTGAAGATACTTTACTTAAATCATCCGAAAGAATATTTTGTGAACTTGAAGCATCTTGGAGTTCATTAACAATTTTTGTGATTTCATCTTTAACAAGGTGTAACTCTTGACTTACTTTAATTATATTTTCTTTTGATTTTGAGGCATCAGCCAAATCATTATTAAATACTGCTTTTAGCTCCTCACCCATATTAACAACAATAGCCAATAGTTCTCTTTCATGCTTAATATTTTCACTAGCATTATCATAGTCATTGTCAATTTTATGTACAATATCTTCTATATCATGTGATTTCTTATCTGTATCTTGTGCATGTAAAAAAGTTTTTTGAAATTCATTAATATGAATAGTTGCTTCAGTCAATTCAGAATTAAAATCATTTTTTAAAATAATTTTCTCCCCATGCTTAATTTTTTCAAGCTGCTGTATTAATGATTTAGTCATATCTACACCATTTATTTTTTCATCAATATCATGAATTAATATAACAAGTGCAATAAGATACTGAACTATTTGACCTATAATATTATCTGTGAAAAAAGTACCATTTGCAAGAAGTAAGATAATACCAATATAATGGATAAAACGCATACGAAAAAATAGAGAATTTAACATGAAACATCCTTTTTGGAGTATCTTAACAAAGAAATGATGAATCGTATATTAAATGAAGTAAAAGAGGTAAAAAGAGGTATTAACCCTCTTTTTATTTATTTGTAACGATAAGTGATACGACCCTTATCTAATGAGTAAGGTGTTAATTCTAATTTAACACGATCACCTGGAAGTATTTTAATATAGTGCATACGCATCTTACCTGCGATATGACATAAAATAATATGTCCATTTTCTAATTCAACACGAAAAGTTGCATTTGGTAATGCTTCAATAATCTTGCCGTCAACTTCTATAACGTCAGCTTTAGCCATCTATAAGTCCTTTTTCACTCTTAAGCAAGAGATAATATTTCAGCTTTACCGTTGATTACTGCAACAGTATGCTCATAGTGTGAACCGCGTAAACCATCGGCACTAACAACATCCCACTTATTTTCTAAAATAAGTGGTTTAGAATCTCTCTGACATATCATCGGCTCAAGACAAAAAACCATTCCATTTTTTATTTTAGGACCAGCCTTAGGATTCTTACCCTCTAAATAGTTTGGTATCTGAGGTTCCTCATGAGGTTTTTTACCAATCCCATGACCACAAAAATCGTGAAGTGGAACAAAACCTTTAGAGATAATAAACTCCTCCATAATAAGGGAAAGTTCCTTAAATCGCATACCTTGTTTAATCTCACCAATAGCATGATAAAGAGTATCCTCTGCACATGCTATCAAAGCATTATCCTCATCACTCACAACTCCTACTGGAACCGTAATAGCAGCGTCACCAAAATAAGAATCAAGTTCAGTTCCAATATCGTAACCGATAATATCACCCTCTTGAAGTCTGTAATCAGTTGGAATACCGTGGATGATAACTTTATTTAATGAGGTGCAAACAGCATTTGGAAAGCCATATAAACCTTTAAAAGAGGGTTTAGCACCATGACTACGGATATAATCCTCAGCCATAGCATCTAGCTCTTTTAAAGAGATTCCAGCTTTTGTGTTTGCTTTAAGTAGTTCTAACGCACCACCAACAATTTTATTGGCAGCTCTTAATTTTTCAATTTCGTTAGGTTTTCTAAGAGCAATAGCCATTTTATAGACCGACTGCACTTAATGTTTCATATTTACTCATGTAAATCTGAGCTTCAATCTTTCTCATTGTATCAAGTGCAACTTGAACAACGATTAAGACTGCTGTACCACCAAAAAAGAATCCTACACCCATACCTTGGATAATCATAAATGGTAATGTAGCAACAAGACCAAGATATAATGCTCCAGTAAATGTTAATCTACTAGCAGTCTCATTCAAGAACTCTTTCGTAGCATTACCTGTACGGATACCTGGAATAAATCCACCCTGTCTTTTTAAATTATCTGATATATCTTTTGCATTAAAAGTGATCGATGCATAGAAAAATGCAAAGAAAACAACAAATGTAAAAGTCAAAAATTGAAAAAAGTAACCATTTGGATTTAATAGATCAGCGATACCTTGAATAGTAGGATTAGTACTACTTGATAAAACTGTCATAGGAAACATCAATATCGCAGAAGCAAAGATAACTGGAATAACACCAGCTAAGTTAACTTTAATAGGGATATAGTTCATCACTCTTTTGTTTTGATTCTGCATCATAGTCTTTTTAGCATATGTAATCGGAACACGACGCTCACCAAGTTCAACATAAATAATTACGGCAACAGTTCCTAATATAAGAGCTAAAATAGCTAATACAGTTAAGAAACTCATTGCACCTGTATTTACCATAGTTATTGTTTGACCAATAGCAGATGGAATTGCTGATACAATACCTGCAAAGATAATTAATGAGATACCATTACCGATACCACTTTGTGTAATCTGTTCACCAATCCACATCAATAACATTGTTCCAGCAAGCATTGAAACTGCAGATAAAACAATAAATGTATTTTGATCAACTAGAATAGCACTATTTCCACTAGGACCAGTTAAACTTTGAAGTCCTACACTTACACCAATTGCTTGAATTAAAGTAATTACAATAGTCGCATAACGAATAATTTGCATATACTTAACCATGCCATCTCGCTCTTTTTTCATTTGACCAAGAGCTGGAAATGTAGCAGCTAAAAGCTCCATAATAATTGAGGCAGTAATATAAGGCATAATACCTAGTGAAATGATAGATAGTCTCTCAACAGCATTACCAGAGAACATATTAAATAGTCCAAGAGCATCAGCTTGATGTGAATCGAAGAATGAGGCGATAACAGCAGTATCTACGCCAGGAACTGGCACATAAGCCAGTAGGCGATAGATAAATAAAAACCCGATAGTAATAAGTATCTTATTTACTAGATTTTTATTCACAATTACTTACCTGTAGTAGTAATGTTTTCGTCTTTAATTTTTGATGCTAAATCTTTCGCAGCAGCGCCAACTAATTTAATTTTAGTTACAGATGCACCGATTTTATGAACACCACGGATAGATTCCATAGTGATCTCAGCCAACTCTGCAACTGCTTTGATTTTTTCAACGTTGATTACATATGGTTTTACTAATCTAGAAGTAAAACCAATTTTAGGCATACGCTTTGCAAGTGGTTGTTGACCACCCTCAAAGTTTCTTTTTCTTTTGTAACCAGAACGAGATTTCTGACCTTTTTGACCACGAGCAGCAGTCTTACCAGTACCAGAACCTTGTCCACGACCAACGCGTTTACGATTTGCAGTAGAACCTTCAGCAGGTGTTAAATTTTCAATACCCATCATCTATCCTTTTAATCTGCCAAGTGCTTCAACAGTAGCACGCACAAGTGTATTAGGGTTGTTTGAACCGATTGATTTAGTAAGGATATCTTGGATACCTGCTAATTCAAGAACTGGACGAGCAGCTCCACCGGCGATAACACCCGTACCTTCTGATGCTGGCTTTAATAAAACACGAGAAGCGTTATATTTATGCTCAATATCATGTGCAATTGTTGAACCTTTAATCTTAACTGTAGTTAAGTTTTTAAAAGCGTTATCAACAGCTTTACGGATAGCATCAGGAACCTCTTTAGCTTTACCAACACCATAACCGATAGTACCATTTTTGTTACCAACTACAATTAATGCAGTAAAACGAAAACGACGACCACCTTTTACAACTTTAGTAACACGACCAATATTTACAATTGATTCTTCAAAATCATCTCTGTTAATTTCCATCATAGCCCCTAAAACTTAATTTCGTTTGCACGAAGAGAATCACCAAATGCAGCGATAACGCCGTGATATTGGTAACCATTACGATCAAATACAACTGAAGACAAGTTAGCTTCTTTTAGTTTAGCAGCAAATGCTTCACCAAGTGCAGCTGCACCCTCTTTGTTGGCTTTATGACCAGTAACCTTTGTGTGTAATGAACATAATGTTGTTGCAGTAACATCATCAATTGCTTGTACACTTAGGTAACGATTTGATTTAAATACAGAAACACGAGGAAGTGAAGCACAACCAGATATTTTTGCACGAATACGACGCTTACGCTTTAAACGGTTAGCTACTTTATTTTTTAATACTTTTGCATTCATTTTTTAATACCCTCCCTTACTTCTTAGCAGTTTTACCGGCTTTACGCACGATATGCTCTTCCATGTATTTAACACCTTTACCTTTATACGGCTCTGGTGGACGGAAACTTCTGATTTTTGCAGCTGCAGAACCTAAAAGTTGTTTGTCATGACTTGTTAAAGTGATAACATTTTTTTCAACTTTAGCTTCAAGACCATCAACTAAATCAAAGTTAATATCATGAGAGTGACCAAGTTGAAGATTAAGAACCTTACCTTTAACAGCAGCTCTATAACCAACACCATTAATCTCTAATTGCTTAGAAAACGGAGTAGTTAATCCAGTAACAATATTAGCAGATAACGCTCTATATGTTCCCCAAAATGCTCTATGAGCTTTCTCATCTGAAATAGCACTAAAAGTTAATACATTACCTTCAATAGCGAAAGCAACATTACCTTTAGTATCTAAATCAACACTATTTTTGCCTTTAGCAAAAGTTATAACATTTCCATTTGCACTAACTTTGATGTCAGCTGCAAATTCTACCGGTTTTTTACCAATTCTTGACATGCTATCTCCCTACCAAACTGTACACATAACTTCACCACCAATGCCAAGCTCAAAAGCTTTGTCATTAGCAAGAACGCCATGAGATGTACTTACAATAATAGTTCCGTAACCGTTTTTGAAACGCTTAATATCTTCTTTACCTTTGTAAACGCGTCTACCAGGCTTAGAGATTCTTTTCATCTCATTGATTACAGTTTTACCATCTTCACCATACTTAAGTACAACTTTGATAGTTTTTTTAACGCCATCTTCGATTACATTAGCAGATTCTATGTAACCTTTTTCAACTAAGATATTTGCCATTGCTTCAACACTCTTAGAGTGAACTAAAGTAGTAACAGGTAATCTTCTCATACCAGCATTACGAACACGAGTTAACGCATCTGAAATTAAATCATTAATCATTAATTATTTCCTTGTTTTGCGAATCTCTTAATAAAAAGAGACTGCTAATTGTTAGGAGTTTCTAATTAGGAGGCAAATGCCTACCAAGAAGACTTTCTAACACCTGGGATTAATCCCTCGTTTGCCATTTTTCTAAAACAGATACGACAGATTCCGAAGTCACGAAGTACTGAGTGTGGACGACCACAGATTTGACATCTTGTGTATCCACGCACTTTAAACTTAGGTTCTCTTGCCGCTTTAGCGATCATAGACTTTTTAGCCATTAGTTACTCCCTTTAGTAAAAGGCATTCCCATTTTCTCTAAAAGAGTAAATGAATCCTTATCAGAATCAGCAGTTGTAACCATAGTAATATTCATACCATGGATTTGCATGATTGAATCATAGCTAATCTCTGGGAAAATAAGTTGCTCTTGAAGACCGAAGTTATAGTTACCACGACCATCAAAACCATTTCTTGGTACACCACGGAAATCTTTTACACGAGGAAGTGCAATAGTTACGAGACGATCAAGAAAGTTATACATATTTTCACCACGAAGAGTAACACGAATACCAACAGGCATACCTTCACGAACTTTAAAACCAGCAACTGATTTTTTAGCGATTACAGTACTTGCTTTTTGACCAGCAATTGTTGTAATTGTATCTTCAATATTTTTGATAAGTTTATTATCTTTCATAGCAAAACCAGCACCAACAGAGATAATTATCTTCTCTACTTTTGGTGTTTGCATAGGATTTTTGATTCCTAATTCAGCTTGTAATTCAGATTTTAAACCTAAATATTTTTCTTTAAAACGAGCCATCTAATTATGCCTCCACTTTTCTAACATTTGAAACATCGATAGGCATCTCTTTATTGATATGACCACCTTTAGTATTCTCTTCAGTTGGTTTAACTGCTTTTTTAGCAATTTTACAACCCTCTACAATAACCTTGTTTTTCTTAGGCATAACTGCTAAAACAGTAGCCTTAGTTCCACGATCATCTCCAGCGATAATCTCTACAGTATCGCCTTTTTTGAAATTAAACTTTGACATTAAACAACCTCCGGCGCAAGAGAAACAATTTTCATGAATCCAGCGTAACGAACTTCACGACCAACAGGTCCGAAGATACGAGTACCGATAGGCTCTCTCTTGTCGTCAAGTATAACTGCTGCATTATCATCGAATCTGATTAAAGAACCATTTTCTCTTTGAACCTCTTTATGAGTTCTAACGATAACAGCTTTTACAACTTTACCTTTTTTAACTTTAGCAGTTGGAGTCGCTTTTTTCACAGAAGCAACAATAACATCACCAACTGAAGCATAACGACGCTTAGAACCACCAAGTACCTTAATACACATAATCTCTTTAGCACCTGTATTATCAGCTACTACTAAACGAGTAAAACCTTGGATCATTATTTAGCTCCCGATACTACTGTTTTAAGTCTAAAAGATTTAGTCTTAGAAAGTGGGCGACATTCGATTGCAACAATCTCATCACCAACTTTAACTTCATTACGCTCATCATGTACTAGGTACTTTTTGAAACGCTTTACAACTTTATGGTAACGAGGGTGCATCACACGACGCTCAACAACGATAGAAACCGTTTTGTCACCTGCGATTGTAACTACTTTACCTTGAATTTCACGCTTATGTGTCATCGCTAAACCCTTAGTTTGCTACTGCAGTAAGTGCAGTATTGATTTTTGCAATATCTTTTTTAGCAACACGAAGTTCGCTAGTATTTTGAAGTTGCATCATCTTTTGTTTAATCTTTAAAGTGAAAAGCTCTGTCTTTTTCTCTTTAAGCATAGTTTGTAGTTCAGTTGAACTTTTATCTGCTAAATCAGAATATTTCATTACTCATCTCCTTAGTAATTATTTTACATTTGAAAGGAAGTTTGTGCATAGCAAGAGTTAATGCTTCACGAGCAAGCTCTTCTGGAACACCAGCCATTTCAAAAATTATACGACCTGGTTTAATATTCATAACCCATTGATCAACTGCACCCTTACCTTTACCCATACGAGTTTCAAGAGGCTTTGCAGTTAATGGCTTAGCAGGGAATACACGAATCCAAATCTTACCTTGACGCTTAATATGACGAGTAGCAGAGATACGAGCCGACTCAATTTGACGAGAGTTAATACGACCAGCTTCAACAGCTTTAAATGCAACATCACCAAACGCTAATGTATAACCTGAACGAGCATAACCACGGTTACGACCTTTCATTACCTTACGATATTTAGTTCTTTTTGGCATTAACATAATTAATCAGCCTTTCTTGGAGCACGCTTTCTAGGGCGTTCTTTTTTCTCTTCTTTTGCTTCAGCAGGGATACCTTTAGTAAGTACTTCACCTTTGAAGATCCATACTTTAACACCAACGATACCGTAAGTAGTATGAGCTTCTGCAAAACCATAATCAATTTTAGCACGAAGTGTATGTAAAGGAACTCTTCCTTCTAAGTACCACTCAGTACGAGCCATTTCAGCACCACCAAGACGACCAGCAACTGAAACTTTAATACCCTTAGCACCTGAGCGTTGTGCAGCTTGCATAACTTTTTTCATAGCACGACGGAAAGCAACACGACGCTCTAATTGAGTAGCTACATTCTCAGCAACTAATTGTGCTGAAGTTTGAGCTTTTTTCTCTTCTTTAATGTTGATAGAGATTGGCTTACCAACTAACTTTTGAACAGCAGTTTTAAGTTTTTCAATATCCGCACCTTTTTTACCAATAATGATACCAGGACGAGCAGCAACGATAGTTACACGAAGTCTTTTAACTGTTCTTTCAATGATGATGTTAGCAACACCAGCATAGTAAAGTTCTTTCTTTAAAAATGTTCTTATCTTGTGATCTTCACCTAAAGCAGCTGGAGCTGTTTTAAAATTAGGGAACCAACGGCTCTCCCAGTTACGGTTGATACCAAGACGTAAACCAATAGGATTAACTTTTTGACCCATTCTATTTACCCTCTACTTCTACTAAGATATGTGCTGTTGGTTTTCTAATACCTGAAGCCATACCACGAGCACGTGGACGGAATCTTTTTAGAACTGGACCATTGTCAACACGACATGATTTAACAATACAATCTTCAGCTTCCATACCACTATTAGCAACTGCAGATGCAATCACTTTAGAGATAATTTTAGCTGCCTTATTTGGAGTGAACTCTAAAGCTGCTAATGCTTCTTCAGCATTCATACCTTGAACTTCTCTTGCAATAAGACGAGATTTAATTGGTGAAACACGGATAAATTTTAATAATGCTCTAGCCATGATTAACCTTTCTTCTGAACAGAGCCCTTATGGCCCTTGAATGTACGAGTTGGTGCGAATTCACCAAGTTTATAACCAATATGATTCTCTGAAACATGTACAGGAACAAATTGACGTCCGTTATGAACATTTAATGTAAAACCAACCATATCTGGTGTTACCATCGATCTTCTTGACCAAGTTTTGATAGGTTTTTTGTTACCTTCAGCCTTAGCCTTAGCAACTTTTTTACTTAAATGATCATCAACAAATGGACCTTTTTTAACTGAACGAGCCATAATTAACCTACCCTTTTAGCATTTGGTTTACGACGAGTAATAATTAACTTATCACTTGCTTTCTTACGACGAGTTTTAGCACCCTTCGTTGGTTTACCCCATGGAGTAACTGGGTGACGACCTGAATTCGTTTTACCTTCACCACCACCATGCGGGTGATCAATCGGGTTCATCGCAGAACCACGAGTTTGTGGACGAATACCTAAGTGACGTTGACGACCAGCTTTAGCAATTACGATATTACCAAACTCTTCATTACCAACGATTCCAACAGTAGCTAAACACTCACCTAATACTAAACGCATCTCTGATGAAGGCATTCTAAGTGAAACATACTTACCATCACGACCCATAATCTGAGCAGAAGTTCCAGCAGCACGACACATTTGTCCACCCTTACCAGTCTTAAGCTCGATATTATGAATTAATGTACCCACTGGGATATTTTTAAGTTTCATAGTATTACCAGGTTTAACATCAAGATCTGCATCAGCAGACATGATTGAATCACCAACATTCAAACCTTTTGGTTGAATGATATATCTTTTTTCACCATCAGCATAGTTTAAAAGTGCAATTCTACAGTTACGGTATGGATCATATTCGATAGCCGCTACAGTTGCAGGAATATCAAATTTATTTCTTTTGAAATCGATGATACGGTAAAGTTTTTTAGCACCAGCTTGACGGTGACGAGAAGTGATACGACCATTGTTGTTACGACCAGCAGTTGTTGGAAGCTTAACAAGTAATGAACGAACACTAGCTTTTGCCGTGATATCTGAACTGTCAACATTTGTATAAAAACGACGAGACGGAGTTATCGGTCTATAAGTTTTAATTGCCATATTATACCGCCAAACTTTCTATTTGTGCACCCTCAGGTAAAGTAACATAGAACTTTTTAAAGTCATTTTGCTTACCTTTTACACCACGGAAAGTTTTTCTTTTTCCGTTTTGATTCAATGAGTTAATGTTACTTGGAACAATTCCAAAATACTCACGAAAAACCTCTTTTAGACCTGTTTTAGTCATACGAGGAGATGTTTGTACAACGATAACACCATCTTCTTGCATACCAAGAGTCTTCTCTGTATATAATATAGATTTAATATCTGTAATATCTGCCATCTAATTATGCCTCACTTACTAGAGCTTCAAATACTGCTTTTTCTATCACGATTGAACGGTAGTTAGCAGCTAAAAAAGCGTTTAATTCATTTGATTCAACAACATAAGTAGCTTGGATATTTTCAAAAGCTAAAAAAGTTGGCTCATCTAATAAAGATTTAACAAAAAGTGTATCTCTTTGGTTTAATGATTTGAACATTGCCATAGCATCTTTAGTTTTACCAGATGCAATCTCAATAGAATCAATAATAAACAGAGTACCATTCTGTGCATGCTCATTTAAAGCAAAGTTTAAAGCAAGTTTCTTTTGCTTTTTATTTACTTTTAAATCGTAGTTACGGTTGTTTTGAGGACCAAAAGCTTTACCACCACCTACGAATATAGGAGAACGACGAGAACCAGCACGAGCACGACCGCCACCTTTTTGAGCCCATGGTTTTTTACCACCACCACGCACATCACTTCTACCTTTAGCAATTGCTGTATTTGCACGCTGTGCAGCTTGAGCAGATTTAACATAAAGATAAAGGTTATGAGGATTAATGTCAGAAAAACTCTCAGGTAATGCTAACTCAGATGCTTTTTCCATTTTTTCATTTAAAACGATTGCGCTCATTATTTAGCTACCTTTACACGACCTAAAGCACCGTTAACACCAGATACAGAACCTAAAACCGCAATGATTTTATTTTCAGCATCGTAAGAAACGATCTCATTTTTAACACTATTTTGTGTGTTTCCGTAATGTCCTGGCATTTTCTTACCTTTCATTACACGACCTGGCCACTCAGCATTACCGATTGAACCTGTTCTACGACCAAATCTATGACCATGAGATGCAGGACCACCACCAAAATTCCAACGCTTCATTGCACCAGCAAAACCACGACCTTTAGTGTTGAAAGTAGATTTAACTACACTAGCTTCTGCTAATGGAGCGATATCTAAATCACCAGCTTCAGTGTTCGCAACTTCTAATGTCGCAAAACGATTAAATTCAGATGAAAGGCTATACTTTTTTTGTTGACCTTCAATTGTTTTATTCATTTTTTTACCGCTATTGTAAGCTACAATTGCAGTGCCTTCGTTAACTTCACATACTTTTTGATCTAATACTCTTAAAAGAGTAACAGGTTTACTTGGTACTGTGATTGTACGGCTCATACCGATTTTTTCAACAATATATTCCACGATGACTCCTATTTGTCCATAGAGCGAACTTCAACATCCACTTCCGGTGCAAGATCAAGCTTCATTAATGAATCAACAGTCTCTGGAGTTGCAGAAACAATATCAATCATTCTAACGTGCATACGAATTTCAAATTGCTCACGAGCTTTTTTATTAACGTGAACTGATTTTAAAACAGTATATTTACGAATCTTTGTTGGTAAAGGGATTGGACCACGAATTACGGCACCTGTACGCTTTACAGCCTCAACTATTGATGCTACTGATCTATCAAGTACACGATGATCGTAAGCTTTCAATTTTAAACGAATTTTTTCCATGTTTTTCCTTCTAAAGAACTCGTTAGGTCTTGCCTAACTATTTTAAGGGAACGCAATTGTACCTAAAGCACATCCAATATACAAGAATTTAAGGCTTAAAAATTGATTTTGTTATAGATTTGTTTCCTTTTTAAAAGGATATAATATATTTTAATTACTTCATTCTAATAAATATTTTATTCTATTTTAGTATCATTATTATAATTTTTTCAAATCCATTATCACTTTTCTAAGCTCTTCATTTAGTAATGGAATCATTGTTTGATCTCTTAAATCATCTAATTCAATTATCATTTTATTTAAATTTATTGCACCAATACTGGCTGATAATCCACTCATTGTGTGCATTGTAATTTTAAAATCTTCATCATTTACATTATCAAAAACTAAATCTTTATACGAACTATAAAAATCATCTAATAATTTTTTATAAAGTATTTTATCACCTGAAATATATGAAAGACCCATATCAATATCAATATTTTTAAATTCAGGAAATATTATCTTTTCACCCTCTATTTTTTTAATAACTGAATTAAATTTATCCGCTTTTTTTGAAATATATTTAAGTAGAGTTTCGTAAAGCTTTTCTACCTCTATCGGTTTATTTAGATGCTCATTCATACCAACTGCTTGTGTTCTCTCTACATCTTCTTTCATAGCATTTGCTGTTAAAGCTACAATCGGTATATCTTTATCTATATCTCTGATTATTTTTGTCGCTTCATATCCATCTAGTATTGGCATCTGAATATCCATCAGTATCAACTCATACTTATTTTGATCTCTTTTATACATATCAACTGCTTCTTGCCCATCATTCGCTATGTCTATATTTATATCTGCATCTTCAAGTAATCCCATAATAACTAATTGATTTGTTTTATTATCCTCTACTAAAAGTATATTACTCCCATTAAGTTGATTTATATTTTCACTCAATGATTCTTTATTTTGAATTATTTTTGTCATTGATTTATTTAAAAAGATACTATTTAATGCATCATTTAATAATGATGGATTAAGTGGTTTTTGTAAAAATACATTTATCCCTACATCATCAGCTAATTTTGTGATAGATTCCTGTCTAAATGAGCTAACCATAATAACAGCGAGTGGACTATTATCTTCACATTGCTCATGCAATTTTCTTGTTGTCTCTATACCATCAAGTTCAGGCATATTCCAGTCCATTAAAATTAAATCATATTTATTATCACATTGAGATAAAAGTTTTAATGTCTCCTCACCACTGTATGAATGTTCAACATTAATACCAAACATTTTAAGTGTAGATGATAATATCTCATGCCAAGATTTATTATCATCTACTACTAATACTTTCTTATCACTAAATAGAGTATATTTATGCTCTTTTTCTATCTCTTGTAAGTCTATCTCAAATATAAACTTACTGCCTACTCCATACTCACTCTCTATCCAAATTTTTCCACCCATCAACTCTACTAATTGTTTTGATATTCGTAGCCCTAAACCTGTACCACCATATTTTCTAGTTGTGCTTCCATCTGCTTGAGAAAATGCTTTGAATAGTTTTTCTTGTTGCTCATCTGTTAAACCAATTCCAGTATCTTGAATCTCAAATCTATATCTATTTTGTTTAATTTTTTTAATATATATACCAATCTCTCCAGATTCTGTAAACTTAACTGCATTTCCTAAAAGATTTATGATCACTTGAGAGATTCTTAAACTATCTCCATAAAAGTTTTTACCCATATTTACATCATAACTTATAATTAATTCTAAATTTTTCTCATGAGCTTTAAAACTTATTAAATCTATTGTATTATCTATTGTTTTAAAAAGGTCAAATTCAACTTTTTCAATAGTTAGTTTTCCAGCTTCAATTTTTGATACATCAAGAATATCATTTATTATGCCAAGAAGAGATTTCGCACTGTTATCTATCTTCTCTATAAATCCTCTTTGTTTATCATCTAATTTAGTTTTTAATACTAAATGAGAAAGGCCAATAATTCCATTCATAGGGGTGCGAATCTCATGACTCATATTAGCCAAAAATTCACTTTTTGCTTGAGTAGCCTCTTCTGCTTTTTGTTTCTCTTTATATAAATTCTTTTCCAATTTTTTTTGTTTAGTTATATCGTGAAATGTTGCTTGTATTGTCCCCTCTTCATCTAAATAAATCAGTTGAAGCGTTACATTAATATCTTTAATCTCTCCAGTTTTTGTTTTATGTTTGGTGATAAAATTATGAAAACCATCTTTAACTAATATATTTTTATATTTTTTTATATTTTCATCTACAAACTCTATGTTGTCAATCTTAAAGGAAGCGTATTCATTTTCATCATACCCTAACATTTTATAAGCGTTAGTATTGAAATCAATAAACTTATCTGTTTTAGGATTAATTAGAACTATCCCATCTAATGAAGCATCAAAAATTATTTTAAATTTTTTTTCATTTAAAAGTATCTCTATTCTTTGAATAATAAGACGATAAACAATAATTAGTATCAATATAATTGTAAGAGCACTAATTAATCTTGTGATAAAAAGATTTTGAATAATTGAATAAATCATCCCCCCATTTTCATAAGTTACAATCCATCCAACAACTTTTTTAGTTACTGCTTGCTTTACAGGTAGGAATGTCAATATTTTAGAATCTTTATTATAAATTATGTAATTATTAAACATCTCCCCTTTATTGATTCCATCTTTTGCTTTCTCTTTTACTATCTTATTATATATAGGATTATTATCTAAACATATTTTAGAATCATGATTTTTTGGAATTGTGACCATAAAATCTAAATGCTCTTTACTTTGTTTATAATTAAGTATCAAATCATCTCTTTTCCAAGTTTTTAATCCAAATACATTTTTATGAATCAAAAAATGAGAATGAATTGAGCCAATATCATTTAAATAATTCTGTAATAATTCTGTAGGATATGATATTTCAAAAGCTCCAATATGATTACCATTGTTATCATAAGATGGGTATGAGTTTCTAAAAGCATGAGCAGTTCTCCCCTGCGTAAATCCACGAACATTTTTTTGTGTTTTATTTACAAGTTCAAAATCTTCTCTAATTCCACTTAAATTATCCCCAAACTTTTCTGGTTTATGCATTCTTAAAAAAACTTTGTTATTAGGAAAAACAAAATGATATTGTAGTAACTTACTTAATTTATATATTTTATATGGCTTTTCTAAATGTGTTTTAAGTTCTTCTCTTAAAATATTTAATTTAGCTTGATTCTCTTGATTTTTATACGCTTTAGATAACAAATCAATAACTTTTTCATCTTGAACTGTTTGCTCATATATTTGAACAGATATTTTTTTTTGGTTATATAAAAATATATTATAATGTGCTTTTAAACTTTTTTTATGTTGTTGTAGAACCATATCTATTCTTGCATCTGCATTATACTTGGTGGTAAAAAAAACGATGGAAAATATTACTGAAAAAATTATAATAGAAAAAAGAAGATATTTTGTTTTAAAACTCATTGTATAAATGTCCTTAAATAATTGAAATTATGTTAGTTATGATTTTATCATAATTATTATAAAAGAAGCTTATTATTATTATTTAGATTTTATATAAAGAAAGGATTTTTGATATGATTAATTTATTAATTATGGTGCGGATGAAAGGACTTGAACCTTCACACCTTGCGGCACCAGATCCTAAGTCTGGCGTGTCTACCAATTTCACCACATCCGCGCACGATAAGTGTTTTATGTCACTTCTGACATTAACATTAT
>JAYEKJ010000045.1:0-15101 GCA_034660975.1 Campylobacterota bacterium | reverse complement strand
AGTGCAATACTTTTTTTGTATAAAGAGGTTTTAGGCGTTGATATGAGTGAGTGGAATGTACAGGCTTTAAGGGCTCAAGAGAGAAAGCATATACCAGTTGTTTTAACTCGTGACGAAGTACAGATAATCATACTAAATATAAATGGAATTTATAATTTAGTTGTTTCTCTTATGTATGGATGTGGTTTACGAATGAGTGAAGTTTTAAATTTAAGAGTAAAAGATATAGATTTTGGATTTGATAAGATATATATTTGGGATTCTAAGAGTTTACATGTGTCCTAAACCATTATAAGGTTTAGGATAAAAGATAGAGCTATTCCACTTCCTTTAAAACTAAAAGATAGGATAAAAGTTCAAGTTGAAGAGGTTTTCCAAACACATAAACAAGATTTGAAAAATGGCTATGGCTCTGTTTATATGCCTTTTGCATTTGATAAAAAAATCCAAAAGCAAAGTTTGAAACTAAATGGCAGTATCTGTTTCCTATGACAAAAGTTTCAAAAGACCCTAGAAGTGAAACAATTAGAAGACATCATATTCATCCAAAAACTTTAGGAAGAAATATCAAAGTAGCCTCTCAAAAAGCCAACCTAAACAAACGAGTAACATCACATATATTTAGACATCTGGCACTAAATGCCGATACCCCTGTCGCTAAAGCGAAAATGGGGTGCTCATATGCAACGCATCTACTTCAAGCAGGTATAGATTTACGCTCAATTCAAGAGCTTTTAGGTCATAAAAGTGTTGAAACTACAATGATTTACACACATGTGGTTTCTGAGCTAAATAAATCTAAAGTCATCAGCCCTTTAGATTTTTAAAACTATTTAAACTTTTTAACTAAGAAGATTCCAACACCAACCATAACAAATATCGCAGCTATAGTAGCTCCGATAAATGTAAATGATACTGGTTCTGCGAAGTTAGGCACCCACAACCTCTTCACATCTTTTACATGTAGAATCTTCAGAATCTGCTTGGTATTTCCAACATCTTGGACATTTGTGTGCAGTTGCTTTTGCTATGATAAATATATCTCCATCAACTTCAAAAGAGCCTAACTCTTCACTTAGTTCTGTGTTTGAAACAGATGAAACAACAAACCAATCTTCTGCATCAACACAATCTACTCCAAGTGCAACAGTTGAATTAGTAGAGATAACTAACTCTAAAGTACTTTTGATAATTTTCTCTTTTTTGAGTGTATCAACAACAGAACCAAACCCCTCTCTTGCTTTTGTCATATACTCTGAGTTGAAGTTAGATTCTCCAGTTTCAATATTTTGATAAACTAAGTCAAATATAGAATCAACATCACCTTTTATGATGGCAGGAGCATGCTCTATTATCTCATCAGCTGTATAAGTAAGAATCGGAGCCATTAGAAGAAGTAGCGATTTTGTGATAATAGTCATCGCACTTTGACTTGCCATTCTTCTAGGGTCATTTTTAGCATTACAGTATAGAGAATCTTTTGTCATATCGATATACATACCACTTAACTCATTTGCGATAAAGTTGTTTAGTGTACTCATACCATGTACAAAGTTATACTCTGAGAATGATTTATGAACCTCTTTAAATACTGAACTAGCAACATCTAAAATCCACTTATCTAATTCACCCATATCATCATAAGCAGTTAAGCTCTCTAAGTCATTGATATTTGCTAACATGATTCTAAATGTATTTCTAAGTTTACGGTAGTTCTCAGATATCTGTTTTAAGATTCCTTGAGAGATTTTCAGATCACCTTGGTAGTCAGATGAAGCTACCCATAGACGAAGAATCTCACTTCCATACTCTTTTAAAACTTTCTCAGGAGCTATAACATTCCCTTTTGACTTAGACATCTTCTCACCCTTGTCATCAACAGTAAATCCGTGAGTAAGAACACCTTTGTATGGCGCTTTATGCTCAACTGCAGCAGAGAGGAAAAGAGATGATTGGAACCAACCACGATGTTGGTCAGAACCCTCTACATAAAGGTCAGCTTGATACTCACCAGCATCATAATTACGAGATTTTAAAACTGAGTTCCAAGTTGAACCAGAATCGAACCATACATCTAAAATATCACTCACTTTTTCAACTTCATCAGCTTTGTAACCAGCACCCGGGTATAAAAGGTGTTCAGTTGGTAAAGAGTACCAAGCATCACTCCCTTGCATCTCAAAAATCATAGCTGTATAGTTTAGAACTTTTTCATCTAAAAGAACTTCACCAGTTGCTTTTAGTCTGAAAAATGCGATTGGAACACCCCAATCTCTTTGACGAGAGATACACCAATCAGGACGATTCTCAACCATAGAGTTGAGCCTATTTCTACCAGTTTCAGGCATGAAAAGAGTTTTTTCTACTTCACTTAAAGCTATATCTCTTAAAGTTTTATCTTCACCCTCTGGTTTCTCATCAACAGAGATAAACCATTGTCTTGTTGCTCTAAATATAAGTGGGGTATGGCTTCTCCAGCAGTGTGGGTAAGAGTGAGTAAATTTAGTGTCGTAAAGCAGGGCACCACCTAAAAGCTCTAAGATTCTATCGTTACATTTAAAGATAAGTTTACCAACGAACTCTTCAGGGTTTGGAAGAAGTTTTTGTTTTACAACGCTCTCATCAAAACATCCAGTCTCATCTACTGGCATAACAACTTCTAAGTCGTACTTTAGTCCAACACGGTAATCATCTTCACCATGCCCCGGAGCAGTGTGTACACCACCTGTACCACTATCCATAAGTACATGATCACCTAAAACAACTTTTGAAGTTCTTCCATTTAGTGGGTTTATAGCTACTTGACCTTCAAACTCTTTAGAGTTAATATCTTGTGCAATTTCACCTTTTACAACACCCAACTCTAGTAGTGATTCAAAAAGAGCTTTAGCTACTATATAGCCATCAGTAGTAAGAACATATTTTTCTTCAGGGTGTAGAGAGATTCCTGTATTTGATGGAAGTGTCCACGGTGTAGTTGTCCAGATAACTAAAGCAGCTTTTTTACCAGCTAAGTCAGCTTTCGATTTTGCTTCATCACTTAGCTCAAATGCAACATAGATAGAGTGAGATTCTTTATCTTCATACTCAACTTCAGCCTCTGCAAGTGCTGTTCTCTCAGCCCATGACCAATAAACAGGCTTACTTCTCTCAACTAAAAGACCTTTTTTAGCAACAGAACATAAAGTACGGTAGATGTTTGCTTCAAATTTAAAATCCATAGTAACATAAGGGTTTTCCCAGTCAGCTAAGATTCCTAGAGTTTTAAACTCCTCTTTTTGAATATCTACAAATTTTGCAGCATGATCACGACAAAGTTGGCGAACTTTAGAGACTTCAAGTTGCTCTTTTTTCTTTTTTCCACCAAGTTTTTTCTCAACTTGTTGCTCAATTGGAAGACCATGACAATCCCAACCCGGAGTAAAACGAACTGATTTACCATCAAAATAGTTATGTTTAACAATAATATCTTTAAGAACTTTATTTAGTGCATGACCTATGTGAATATGACCATTTGCATAAGGGGGTCCATCATGAAGAGTAAATTTAGGCGCATCCTTACGATTGGCTTTCATCTTTTCATAGATTTTATTTTTATCCCAAGAAGCATAACGCTTTGGTTCATTGTTTATTAAGTTTCCACGCATTGCAAACGAAGTTGTTGGTAAAAGTAGTGTGTCTTTGTAGTCCATCTGAGCCTCAAAATATTATAAAATTTTCGCATGATACCCATAATGTGATTAAAAAGCTCTTTAAAGTGATATAATGACTTTAAATGATTTGATAAAAAGGCTGGGGATACCATGAAACTGCATCTATTGTTTATCGGTAACAAATTTATTTACAACAAAGCTTTACAAGAATATATTATTAGAAAAGTTGAAGAAAAAACTGATTTTATAAACTCTATCACATACTTCAAAGAGAATGATAATTCACTTTTTTTATATTTGGAACAGGAACTAAACTCTAGTGACAAACTGGTAATTGTTACAACTAAACAAAACTTTTCAACAGTAGGTAAACTTATCTCTACTGTTACAAGTGATAACCAAGTATTAAAAGAGAATATGCTCATCCCATCAAACTGTTCAGTTTTTGAAAAAGGGAGCTATCTTTTAGAGTATAAAGATTCTTTAACAAATGTCTTACATATAGACGAGATGCAAAAACTACCAGAGTTACTTTTGCAAAATAATAGTTCCAAAGCAGTTATCCATATATTTGATGAGGATAAAGAGAGTGCTATAGTTTTTTTAACACCAATTGCTCAAACATATGATGTTAATATAAATGTTTTAACATTGGTGGATGGATGGCTTTATATAAATGTTGAGAGTAAAAAGTATGGTAATTTATCAAAATTTATAAATTCAGCAAAACAATTATTGCCTAAAAAATTGATAGCTACAACAAATATAATTAGATACATGATAGAAACACTTGCAAGTAACAATAAAAAAATAACTTTCGCAGAGAGTTGTACCGGTGGATTGCTAAGTTACTATTTTACTAAAGAGAATGGAGCTTCAAAAATACTTGATGGATCTTTAGTTACATATTCAAATGAATTAAAAGAGAATTGGTTAGCAATTGAACATAGTACAATTTTAGAGGAGGGTGCGGTTAGTTCCAATGTTGTTAAAGAGATGAGTGAGGGTGCTATGAATGTGAGCAATGCAGATTACGCTATATCAATAAGTGGCATTGCTGGAGATACTGGAGGAACTGACTTGAAACCAGTTGGAACAGTATATATAGGAGTGAGAACTTCGACACAACATCAAGAGGCACATCTTTTATTGAAAGGTGATAGAAATTATGTACAGCATCAAAGTGCCTTATATGCGATAAAAATGCTAATTATCTTAGATAAAAATATCTTTTTTTAAATTTCTTTTTAAAAAGCTTGACATTAAATTTCGATTTGTCTATAATTCCGTCAACAAACAAAACAGAGATGATTTGTTTAGAAAATGTCTTGTTAGCTCAGCTGGTAGAGCACGTCACTTTTAATGATGTGGCCGATGGTTCGAATCCATCACAGGACACCATTTAAAATTAAAAACAAAATTATTTTTCTTTGTTTTAAGGAAAAATTAAATGTGCGGTGGTAGTTCAGTTGGTTAGAATACCTGCCTGTCACGCAGGGGGTCGCGAGTTCGAGTCTCGTCCACCGCGCCATTTGTTTTAATTTAATCAATGGGCGTTTAGCTCAGTTGGTAGAGCGCTACCCTTACAAGGTAGATGTCACAAGTTCGAGTCTTGTAATGCCCACCATTGATAAAAGTTTTGTATCTTTAAAATACAGCATTGACAAACCGTTTGTTTTGTGAATGAAAGTGACCCTTTCGTCTAGTGGCCAAGGACACTATCACTTCATGGTAGGAACAGAGGTTCAAATCCTTTAGGGGTCGCCATTATAGGTGTTAAATTATAAATGGGCGTTTAGCTCAGTTGGTAGAGCGCTACCCTTACAAGGTAGATGTCACAAGTTCGAGTCTTGTAATGCCCACCATTTATAACAGTTTCTTTAAGAAACACTCTTTTTAAATATAGGTGCGGTGGTAGTTCAGTTGGTTAGAATACCTGCCTGTCACGCAGGGGGTCGCGAGTTCGAGTCTCGTCCACCGCGCCACTCCTTTTACTAAATCAAAATATCTTACAAAAATTCAATATAATCTTATAATTATCATAATTTAAAGACATTTTAAAAAGCAATTAAATTATATTTTAGTAATATATATAAAACAATTCAAGGTATTAATTATGTTTAAGATTCTTAGAAGATTTAAAATTGGTACAGCTTTTTCGATGGTTATATTCTTAACTATCGTAACAGTTACAACTGCTGCATATTGGAAACTATATAGTGAAAACAAATTAGTTTATGAAAATAACTTAAAAACAAAGGCGGAATCTATACTTAACTTTGCTGGAGTTCTTTTAGAGAGTAGGAATGAGAAGTTTTTTAGTGGGGAATCACCAGAAGTTCCACAAGTTATACAAAATGAAGTTTTTAAAAAGTTTACAGAGGTATCAGAGGGAAAAATATTTTTTAAACAAGCTTCTACAATGCCAATGCTAGAGAGAAATAAAGCATTAGGATATGAAGAAGATTTGATAAATTATTTTAAAGCCAATAGAGATGTGAAACAAAAAGAAAAATTTGTTATGGAAAATGAAAAAGATTTTTATATATTAGCTCGTCCAATTGTAGCTGAAGATAGATGTAAAATGTGTCATCCAACATGGATAGCAGGTGATATTATTGCTGTTGAAGATGTTAAAATTGATTTAGTTGATTACCACTCAGCATTAGATACAAATTTATATCTGATGTTGTTTAATTGGTTTTTGAATATAGTTCTTGTCATTGTAGTAATACAAATTATGTTTAAAGTTGAACTTGTAAATAGAATTGCAAACATTTTAAAGGTTATATTTAAAATTGAAAATGGAATTTTTGTTTTAGATGAAGAGCTTAAAAGTGAAGCAGTAACAGAGAAAGGCTCTAGTAAAAATGAGTTTGATAGAGTTATTAGACATCTTAAAAAAGTATCTGATAACCTACAACCTGTTATGTTTAATGTGGTACAACAATCTAAAGTTATTACATATAATGCATCATTTGCCACTGTAAAAGTAAATCAAACCTCTGAATTGGCATCTACTCAAGTTCAAATTGTAAATTCATCTATGGATTCTATAAAAGATCTTAATCAAAGTAGTGAACTCTTAAAAGAGAAGATGGATGTATTAAAAGACGCTTCTAGTAACACAATAGTTAGTGTACAAGATGGTAAAGAGGTTCTTAATTCAAATATTGATATAACAAATAAAGCTTATAATTCTATGCAATTAACAGGGGAATCTATTAATGGACTAAAGATACTCTCTGGTGAAATTACACATACAATTGAGACGATGTCTGAGATAGCTGATCAAACTAATTTACTTGCTTTAAATGCAGCTATTGAAGCGGCTAGAGCTGGTGAACATGGTCGAGGTTTTGCAGTTGTTGCTGATGAGGTTCGTAAACTAGCAGAAAAATCACAAAATAGTGCTAATGTTATTAAAGGTGTTATAAGTAATATAGAACAAGCTATCAGTAAAGTAACGGATGATGCTGACTTAACGAAAGTTATTTTTACAGAGTTAAAAGATAAAACATCAGATTTAGAAAATAATTTTGTCTTTATAGAAAACACTCTAAGTACAACAATTGATTCAATAAATGAGTTTCAAGATGAATTTTCAGTTCAAACAGATCAATTGTCAGTGGTATATAGTTCATTAGTTAATATCAGTAATCAATCTGATATTACACTTAAAAATTCTCAAATATTAGATAATATTATTTTAGAGATAATGGAACAAAGTAGTAGTTTAAAAAGTTTAAGTGATGGATTTGAAGTTATTTTAAATAATAGAACAGATCAAAGAAGTATTATTTCACCACCTGTTAAATGTGAAATTAATGTAAATGGTTCAATAGAAAATTGTTATCTATTTGACAGTAGTAATAAAGGTATATCATTCTATTTTGTAGATGAAAAAGTATTAGCAAGTGCATTAAAAGATAAAATAGTTGATTTAAAACCGATGGTAAGTGGATATAGTGAAGTTACTCAAACTAGATATAAAGTTGTATATACGATTGAGCAAAGTGGACATAGATGGTTCTGTGGAGCTATAAAGGTTAAATAGTAGGAGTTTAAGTAAGAGAGTAATACCAATCCCCACTAAAAAGTAAACACTCAAATTAGTGGGGATTGGTATAATTTTTACTTACTCCCTACATAAAACTCTTAGTACCTCTTCCATCATACATATCTTTATATCTAAAGCTAATTAGATTTTGCATAATTGCAAAAAGAATTATAAAGTTTAAGAAGCTACTTCCCCCATAACTAAACATAGGCAATGGCACTCCAACAACTGGGGCGTAGCCTATTGTCATAGAGATATTTACACCCATATATATAAAAATCATAAAAGATATAGCAATTGTGACAACCTTTATGTAGTAATCTGTATTAAATATACTTAAACTTAGTAGATGTAAAATTAGCATCACATAAATTAAAATGATTGTTAAAGCACCTAAAAAACCACTTCTTTCCACTAGAAATGCAAATATAAAATCACTTGTGGAGATTGGTAAAAACCTCATTTGTGTTTGAGTTGCTTCATCTTTAGATTTACCAGTCCATCCACCAGAACCAATTGCTATTATTGATTGTTGCACATGATAAGATGGTTTTTCACTTAAAAAATCTTTAATTCGTATTTTTTGATAATCATGTAGTAAAAATTGATAGGCTATTGGAGAGAATAGTAAAAGGGCAGTTATTATCGTTGCCCAAATTTTCCAATAAACTCCAATAAAAAATAGAACACCATAACCAATAAGTAAAAGTACTAGTGCTGTCCCTAAATCAGGTTCTTTTGCTATTAAAAAGAACGGAAGTAGTATGTAGAAACTAATTTTCAAAAAACCTTTTAATCTGTATCCATTTATTGGTGGTGGATCTCTACTTATTAGATATGCAAGCATAAGAATAAGTGCAGGTTTAACAAATTCAGATGGTTGAATAGTTGCATTAACAAATGGAATCTCTATCCATCTTTGCGCTCCAAGTCGTGCATGACCGAAAAATTCAACCGCTAAAAGTAATAAAATATTTATCCAATAAACTAAGGGAATTAACCAGCTCATCCGTCTTATAGGTAATAAAAACACAAAAATAAAAGCTATAAACGCAACGCCAACATAAGCACTTTGCTTTTGAGCAAGGGCAGGAACAACCTCACCAATAAGCCAATGTGAAGTAATTACGAGAGGTATTATTAATATGATAGAAAAAAAGTCAAATTGTGCTAAAATACGCTTATCAAATCTCCACAAATTTATAACTCCAAAATATTTTATAAAATTGTAACACAAAAAGGGCATAAATGAGAGAAATACAGAATTATATTAGTGATGACACACAAAGATTAGATACATTTTTAGCATCTAAAATTGGGCAAACTCGTTCTCAAATAGCACAGCTTATCAAACAGAAATGTGTATATATTGATGATAAACTAACAACAAGACCTGGCGTAAAGTTAAAACTAGAGCAAAACATAAAAGTTGAATTCCCTTATCCAAAAAAGGAAAAAGCACTAGAGGTTGATTTTGATGTTGAGATTCTTTATGAAGATGAGGATGTTTTAGTTATCAATAAACCAAGTGGTGTAACAGTTCACCCAGCTCCAAGCGTTAAAGAAGCAACTTTAGTTGATTGGTTAAAACATAAAGGGATTAGACTCTCAACAATAAGTGGTGAAGAGCGACATGGTATAGTTCATAGACTTGATAAAGGCACTAGTGGGACAATGGTTGTTGCTAAAAACAATAAAGCACATGAGTTTTTGTCAGAACAACTTCAAGACAAAAGTATGGGAAGATATTATATAGCAGTGTTGAATCCACCTTTAAAAGAGGATATAACAGTTATTGAAAAAAATATAGGTAGAAGTCAACATAATCGTTTAAAAATGGCTTGTTCTGAAACTGGTAAATATGCAAAAACAATGTTTAAATCTCTTTTACCATCAGTTGATGAGAAAAATCAACTTGTTGCATGTAAATTGTTTACTGGTAGAACACACCAAATCCGTGTTCATTTAGAGAGCATGAATCGCCATATTATAGGTGACCATATCTATGCTATAAACCCTAAAGTGGAGAAATCGGAACGAATCTTGCTCCATGCATACATGATATATTTTATCCATCCAACAACTAAAGAGAAAATCTCTTTTAATGCATCATTTGATAAACAGATGCAAGAGTATATAGATAATAAATTTAATACGGAGCAGGTAAATGAAGTTCTCGATACTGATTACATTTTACGCAGTTTCCCTACTACTTCTTAGTGGTTGTGGGAAGCCTAAGCCAAAAAAAGAGGAGATAATAGATTCAACACTCCCTGTTGTACAGTTAACAAAAAATGGAATAGTTGTAGATACAACAGCTATTGCTTTTGAGTGGAAAGCTATTGAAGATCAAAGGGTTAAAGGTATTTATGTTTATAAACATGCAACAGTTGGAACTAAAACAGATGATGAGTATTATGATACGATTGCTAATCGTTATGTAACTCATTATGTTGATGATAAGGTTTTACCAGATACAAAGTATGGTTACTATTTTAAAACATTTAGTGATGATGCCCAATCTGTTAAAAGTAAAACAAAAGTAATCAACTCTCTTCCTGTACTAGAATCAATCTCTTGGATACATGCTAATCAAAATATGCCAAGATGTGCAAAAATCATTTGGAGACCCCATACAAATGAAAAAGTAAAATCATATATAATAGAAAGACAAACTCTTGATGATAAAAAATGGGAAGTTATTACAACTATTGAAAAAAGATTAAGTGCTGAGTATATTGATGAAGATTTAAAAGATAAACATGTTTATAAATATAGAATTCGTGTTTTAACTTATGACAATATTACATCAACACCTAGTGCTATTGTTAAAATTGTAACAAAAGCTTTACCTAAAACAGTGATGAATATCCGTGCTACAAGAAATTTACCAAAAAAGATAAAACTAAATTGGAATAAAACTAATACACCTGATTTCTCATCATATAATCTTTATAGATCTGACGATGTAGATGGTACTTATAAGCTTATCGCAAAATTAAAGAAAAATTATTATACAGATAAATGTAATGAGGATGGAAAACAATATTTTTATAGAGTAAGTGTCAAGGATAAGGATGGTTTAGAATCTAAACATGGAATAAATTCTATTCAAGGTTTAACCTTACTTAAACCGAATCCACCAGCTGTAGTTGAGGTTAAGTTTGTAAACAATAAAGTTAAACTCTCTTGGAGTGGACTAGATTCAAGAACAAAAACTTATACTGTGAATAAACGCTATAAAAAGAGCTGGCATGAAGAGATAACAGAAGATTTTACTGATATAAATGGTAGAGAGTTTGTTGATAAGAATATTAAACCAAACAATACTTACTATTATAAGGTTTATAGTGTAGATAAATATGGTGTAAAATCGGAAGAGAGTAGAGAGGTTGAGATAGAATCTAAAATGATTGAAAATCTAGATTCTTCTCCAGTAAAGTTTAGTTCAGAACAAGAGCGAAACATAGAGGTAGAAAAAGTAGTAAAAGAGAGTGATACTATAATACCTGTACAAGATTTTAATTAAACGAGAGATAATGCCACATTTACATTTAGAAAAGTTTTCAGAGATAAAATTTCCACAAAGTTATGATGAAGTTGATTTCAACTTCATCGCTAAAAATGCTAACCATAGTGAAGAGGTATTGATCTCTGTAACTGTTGAGCAAGATCAATTCTTTTTAGTGTTGAAACAGGAGAATTCTAAGGTGTTGTTAAAGTCAGATAAATTAACAAGACCAGCTTCAATATATAATGTTCATAAAGCACTTCTCGCTTATGCAAAAATGGCTAAACTTAATGTTTTATCTTCAAATGTACCAGATATTCAAAAAAATGTACACTTAGAAGAGGTGAAGGCATTAAAAAATATAAACTATTTTGCTTCTGATTTTCCAACAGATAGAGAGATAAGAATCGAAGTTGGTTTTGGTTCTGGTCGTCATCTACTTCATCAAGCTATTAATAACCCAGATATACTCTTTATCGGTATCGAGATTCATAGACCATCTATTGAGCAAGTATTAAAGCAGGTGAGTATCCAAAACTTAGATAATCTGTTTGTTCTTGATTATGATGCGAGACTTTTTATGGAGTTAGTTCCATCTAATGTTGTTGGAAAAGTATATGTTCACTTTCCAGTTCCATGGGATAAGAAACCACATAGAAGAGTTATATCTACCTCATTTATCCAAGAGGCAAATAGAGTATTAAAAAATGGTGGACAACTAGAGTTAAGAACAGATAGTGAAAATTATTATGCTTACTCATATGAAACATTTATAGCGTTTAATAAAACTACTCTTCATATCAATAAAAATAAAGATATAGCGATAACATCTAAGTATGAAGATAGATGGAAGAAGATGGAAAAAAATATCTATGATGTTACTATGATAAATGAAGAGGAATCTCCAGAACTTAGTATAGAGGGTAGTTTCGATTTTACTGATGCAACACTCTCTTTAGCTGATATGAAAGCACTTCACGGTGTAACTAAAAAGTTTGATGGTGGATTTATCCATTTTGAGAGAGTTTATACAATTGAAAATGGTTTAATGATTCGTCTCTCTATGGGTAGTTTTGACAGACCAGAACATCTTTATATTTTAGTTCAAAACAGTGTTTTATCATATTATCGTTCTCTTCCATTAAAATCAAAAAGTAATTTGATTGCACATAAATTCTTGGACGGGATATTTCATGGATAAGGTGATTATGGCTGAAAATCTTTCACTTGCATACTCTAATAATGAAACAATTATTAATAAAATCAATTTCTCTATCGATTCTGGTAGTTTTATTTTTATAACAGGGGCAAGTGGTAGTGGAAAGTCAACACTTTTAAAATCGCTCTACGGGGCATTGAAACCAAAAAACGGCACTTTAATCGTTGGTGGAGTATCTTTGGATGGTATCTCAAAATCAAAATTAAACTTTTTAAGACGACATATCGGTATAGTATTTCAAGATTATAAACTTGTAAAAGAGTGGACAATTGAAAAAAATATACAACTACCTCTTCTAATAAATGGTTACGATAAAAGTGTAATAGATAATCAAGTAGATTCCCTGCTTAAACATGTAAGATTAATGCATCAATCTGGTAAATATCCATTAGAGTTAAGTGGTGGTGAGCAACAAAGAGTTGCTATGGCTAGAGCATTAGCACATAACCCAATCTTAATTTTAGCAGATGAGCCAACTGGTAACCTTGATGATTACTCTTCAAAATTAATTTGGAATCTTTTAGAGGGTGCAAATGAGCAATTAAATACAACTGTAATGGTTGTAACCCACAGTATTCCAGATACATTAACTGTTGATTATAAACATTATCATATTGAATACGGAAAAATAAATGAAGTCCATTAGAAACCATCTATCTTTAATAATAGCACTTTTAAGTATATTAGCATCTATACAAATTTTTATCGTAACAGATAGAGCAATAGATGCTTATAAAAATAACCTAGCTACGAACTACTCAGTAGTTATAGTGAGTCATAAAACAATTAAAAAAGAGACTATTCTTGATATAAGTGATATTATTTTAGATTCTAGTGAAATCTCTCCCGATAATGTAATAAAAAGATTAAATTCTAAAATGGATAAGAAAAATATTGAGCTTATAAAATTAAGCCTTCCTAAGTTTTATAAGATTCATCTAAAATATTATCCAAATCCAAAAGAGATTGAGAAGTTGACAACTGCTTTATTTAAAAATAGTTCAATTTATAAAGTTGAAGATTTTTCAAATATACATGATAAAACATATAAACTCTTACTTTTATTTAAAGGTGTTGTGAGTGTATTTGCCGTAATAATACTTCTTGTTACAATTTTACTAATATTTAAAGAGTTAAAGATTTGGCAATTTAAACATAGCGAAAGGATGAGTATTATGGGACTTTTTGGTGCTCCTATTTGGCTTCGCTCTGTTGTATTGTTTAGACTGGCAATAGTAGATGCAATAATAGCTAGTATATTGACATTTGCACTCTTGAGTTACCTTTCAGTCAATCAATGGATTTTAGGACAATTTAAAAGTGTAGGGATAGAGGTGGTTATATTTGATACATTTAATGACTTTAGTATACTTTTTGGTGTATCGATGGTGGTTTCAATTGTACTTGCATCGTTGATAGTGTTAGGACATAAAGAGGAGCTATGATTCGTTTATTCCTAATTTTATCTTTTGGTTTTATTTTTTTATTTGCTAGTAGTGTGGATAAAAAAATAAAAACTACAAATACAAAACTAAATACATTTAGTAAAAGTTATTCAAATATAAATAAAAAAATGGCAAATAATGCAAAAGCGATTCTTTTACAAAAAAGTAAAATATTTAAACAGCAAAAATATCTTAAGAAATTAAAATTAGAACTCTCTAAAAAAGAGAGTAGCTATAAATCAAATAGTCTTGAACTTAAAGAGATGAAAAAAACTCAAGATGGTTTAAAAGTGAATCAAGATAAGACAGAGCTTGAACTCTCATCAGTAATAGCACAAAGTATTTCGCTAACAGTTGTCCTAGAAGCAGAATACTCTGCTGATATAGATTCTATGATAGAGTTTGAAGTGTTACAAGTGATGCTCAAAGATTCAAAAGATAAAGCAAAAAAACTAAGTAATATTTTTCATAAAAACTCTAAGGATATAGATGTTTTAAATAAGAAAACCACCTCTTTAGAGGCTGAAATATCAAAAATTGATAAAAAAAGAAAAAAATTAATTGTTACACAAAAGTCAAATAAAAAAGCATTAAAGAAGTTGAAATTAGCCAAAGCATTGTATAAAAAAGAGTTAAAAAAACTTTTGAAAAAACAAGACACACTCAAAAAGACTCTTGCTAAATTAAATATCATTAAAATAGATAAGATAAAAAAAGCAAAAGAGGAGGAGGCTAGGCGAGTTGCATTTAGAACTAAAAAAAGTGTAACAAGTGAGAAGCTTCCAAGAGTAAAAAAACATGGTAGTAGTTATCAAGCTATAAAAACTAAAAAGTATAGGGGAAGAAAAACAATTGCACCATTAGATTCTTATACAATAACTAAAAAATATGGTACTTATACAGACCCTATATATGGTATAAAGATATTTAATGAATCGATCTCTTTAAAACCAAAAAAAGCTAATGCTAAAGTAAAAACTGTTTTTAATGGTAAAGTAATTTATGCTGATAAAACAGCTGTACTTGATAATATAGTAATTGTTGAACATAAAAATGGACTACATACAATATATGCTAACTTATCAAAAATTTCACCAAATATAAGAAAAGGTAAAAAAATTAAAAAGGGTTACACAATAGGGCGTGTTAGTGAAGAGTTGATATTTGAAGTAACACAAAAGTCATATCATATAAATCCTATAAGACTTTTTAG
>JAYEKJ010000044.1:0-3175 GCA_034660975.1 Campylobacterota bacterium | reverse complement strand
ATTGTTGCACAAAATGAGATTGTTGTTATGGTTGTTATGGAGATTATAATTGGGCATAGTTCAGGTATGATGAATATATGTTATCCAGTTATCGCCTTAGAACCAATACTCCCAAAACTTGCTTCTCGTGATTTAATGTTAAATGAAACTAATTCTAAGAAAAGTAGAAATGCTGAGTTGCAAGTTCTTTTAGGTGGAGCAAAAGTTGAGGTTGAAGCAAACCTTGGTGGTGCTGAATTAACAATGAAAGATGTTTTGGAATTAAGAATAGGAGATATTTTACGATTATCAAGTGCTGCTGATGATATAGTTGCACTCTCAATTGATGGTAAAGAAAGATTCAAAGGTGAAATGGGATTGAGAAGATTTAGAAAATCTATACAGATAACAGAAATTATAGATACTGAAAAAGATGCTGTAAAACGAGCATTAGAAAATTTTGAAGATACTAGACATGAAAAAATCTCTGGATTTAAAGATATTATCCATGAAGAGGAAGAAGAAAATGAGGAGTAATCTAGATGAGTGATTTTATAAAATTATTTCAAGATGAAGTTATAAATACCATTAATTCAATGGTTGGTCAAGCTCCAACTTTAGAGTTGAAAGAGGAACAAACTTTAAGTATAGTTTCTAATATTATTCCACCAATAATCCTTGTGAAAATAACAGTTTCTGGTGATGTGGACGCTTCTGCTATGGTTGCATTGCCATCGAACTTAGGCGCAGCATTGTCAGATTTGATGATGGGTGAAGAGGAGATAACAGATAGAGAAGATATTAATGAAGATGATATAGATGCAACTAAAGAGATTATATCTACAATTTTTGGAACTATTGGAAATGTATTAGCAGCTCAAAGTGATATCCCTGTATTATCATTTAAAGTTGATGATATTGAATTTGTTAATGGTGAAGAAGAAATTCCCTTAGATAACTTTACTAAGATGTATGTGTATCAATTTAAAATGGGTTCTCTTTCATCTTTATTAATGTTTATTATTGATGAAGCACTTGAAAATAAACTATTTGGAAATGCTGATGAAGTTGTAGATATAGCTTCACCATCAAGCTCTTCAGAATCTATCGATGATAATTCAGCTGTTCAGTTAAACAATGAAGAGATGAATAATATATCTTTAATAATGGATGTAAAACTTCCTATACGAGTTCGTATTGGTAAGAAAAAGATGTTATTAAAAGATGTATTAAATATGGATATTGGTTCAGTAATTGAATTAAATCAATTAGCTAATGATCCATTAGATATTTTAGTTGACAATCATGTTATAGCACAAGGTGAAGTTGTTATAGTAGATGGAAATTTTGGTATTCAGATAACATCTATTGGCACGAAAAGAGAACGGTTGAGTCAATTAAAGGCGTAAGATGAAACACAATAGAGATGATTTAACAAAAAGATATACAAAAGATATAAAGTCAGCGGATATTTGGAGTGTTTTTAGAATACTAGCTGATTTCACTAAGGGATTTGATGAGCTGGGTGATTTAGGCCCATCAGTAACTATCTTTGGAAGTGCAAGAACTAATAAAAATGATTTTTATTATAAAGAATCTTTAGCTCTTACTACTAAGCTTGCAAATAGAGGTTTTAATATTATAACAGGTGGTGGACCTGGAATAATGGAAGCTGCTAATAAAGGTGCAAAGGAGAATGGAGATGTTGAGTCGATTGGTTTAAATATTGATCTCCCTTTTGAACAAGTTGCAAACCCATATACAACTAAAGAGTTAAGTTTTGATTACTTTTTTTCAAGAAAAGTGATGTTAGTAAAATACTCTATGGCCTATGTGATATTTCCAGGGGGTTTTGGAACCTTGGATGAACTTTTTGAGGCATTAACATTAGTTCAAACTAGAAAAGTTACAGGTGTTAAGATTTTTGTAGTTGGCACAGAGTTTTATCAACCTCTAATAGATTTTATAGAATCTAAACTTGTAGCTAATGGAATGGTGGATGAGGAAGATTTACATCTAATAAGAATGACAGATGATATAGAATGTGTAGCTAAAGAGATTGAAGAATCTTTATTGAATCAAATTAGATATTTAAAAGAGGTTGGTTTAGAGAACACTTCATACTACCAATCTTTATTAGAATTCCTTGAAGATAAATTATTAAAGTAGAAAATATGAAAAAAGTATTAGTTGGTATGAGTGGTGGAGTTGATTCAACTGTTTGTGCATTATTATTAAAACAAGATGGTTATGAGGTTGAAGGTTTATATATGAAACTTCATTCAAAACCTGGTTATCACGAGATACATCTAGCCAGAGCTCAAAAAGCTGCTGATTTTGTAGGGATGAAACTTCATGTATTAGATTTACAAGAGACTTTTAATATTAAAGTTTTTCAACCGTTTATAGATACATATGCTAATGGTAAAACACCAAACCCTTGTGCTTTATGTAATAGAAGTTTGAAGTTTGGTGAGATGATAAAGTTTGCTGATAAAATAGGTGCAGACCACTTAGCTACCGGACATTATATTAAAACAGATGGAAAATATTTTTATCAAGCAGAAGATGATACAAAAGATCAAAGTTATTTTCTATTTTATGTAGAAAAATCTGTTTTACCTAGACTTATATTTCCATTAGGAACTAGAAAGAAAAGTGCTATTAAAGAGATGGTAGCTTCAATTGATGGTTTGGAATCATTTGCTTCACAAGGTGAATCGACAGAGATATGTTTTGTAGAAACAACATACACAGATCTATTAAAAGATTATGTTCAAGTAGATAATATAGGTGATGTTTTAGATAAAGATGGAAATATAGTTGGTGAACATAAAGGCTATATGCACTATACAACTGGAAAACGAAAAGGTTTTACAGTAAAAGGCGCCCATGAACCACACTATGTTTTAAGTATTAATCCAGATAAAAATCAAATTGTAGTTGGAAAGAAAGAAGAATTAGCTTGTGATAGTGTAGTTCTTGGTAACTTAAATATGTTTGATAAAGAAAAAGAGTTTGATACTACTGTTAAATTAAGATATAGAACAAAAGCAGTGCCATGTAGTGTGAGTATAAAAGAAAATAAAGCATATGTAACACTAAAAGAGAGTGTATTTGGTGTAGCAACTGGCCAAGCTGCAGTATTTTATAATGATAATAAATTAATAGGTGGCGGTTGGATAGTCGAAGTTTA
>JAYEKJ010000043.1:0-15260 GCA_034660975.1 Campylobacterota bacterium | reverse complement strand
AAGGGGAGGGTAAAACTAAATCCCCATACACTTGATTTCCCACATCCCAAAAAGCGATAAAAAGAAAAATAGAAGCGATAGCTCCCCAACCACTCCAAAGGTAAGCTGGAAAATCTTTTAGTATTTTAAGAGTAAAGTTCATTATATAATCCTTGTAAGTGATAATCAATATCAAATGATACAAAAAGGAAGCTTAATTATAAATGATATTGATAATGTTTATCTGTATATAGAACGACGACTGAAGATAGCAATAAGTTGCCGCTAGGCTACTTATTGGCTACTTTATTTTGTTGTATATGAACGGCTATGACGGTTTGTTTTGGTTAAATATACTAAGTATAAATATTGTATTTTTATTCAAATCTATTTCGTAATTTATAGTATATGTTTTAAATGTCATATCTCTAATATTTTCATCATCAAAATAAAAGGATGGTCTATGTTTATATGGAAAGTTTGGGATTTGACTAATTTGTATGTTTAAATCTTGTTTGAATTTTCTACTCGCAGTTATCTTGTCTTTAGCAATATGCTTTAAAATTACTAGCAGTTCTTTTTGATACTCTTCAGTTCTTATAATCTTCATTAATTATTTTCTAGTTCTTTAAAAAACAATTCTATCTCATTATCTGATTCTTCTTGTGTTAGTAATCGCATTTTTCCATTGTGAACATCATCTCTAATTTGATGTAATTTCTTTTTTCTTTCGTAAAAGTATGGGTCTAATTCTAAATTTTTATCTTTTGAAATAGCGATGTTTTCACTATGACTATTAACATAACTCATAAAGTTTTGTACATAGTTGTCTTGAATTTGTACTGCCACTGTTTGCATAATGAACTCCAAAAATTTATTTATATATTATTGTATCAAAAGTTAAGTGAATTTCACTTAACTTTTATAAATTAGATTTTGGATTATTATAATCCATTAAGCAATACTGAAATAGATGATTTATTTATTATTCTTTATAAAACCCATCATCAGGAAGTTTCCCACCAATAGATTTAGGTTTATTATTTTTTAAAATATTATAAAAAAACTCTAAATCTTTTTTAGAATCTTTAGCACTTACATCTTGAAGTTTTACATACTCCATAGAATCAGCTACTGCATCAGCGTTTAGCATTGGGATATATTTTGCTACGAGTTTTCCAGCCTCTTTAGGGTTGGCTTTGTACCAAGCTAATGATTTTTCATACTCCTCTAAAACTCTTTTTACAACTCTATAATCTTGTTTTCCAACCATAGCGATTCCAGCTTCTGGAATCTTAGCCTCTATCTTAAAAACCTCTCCCCACTCTTTTTCTAAGTCGGCACTTCTGTAAAGGTCGGGTGCTATGAGTTTTAGAGGGTAAGAGTTGGTTTTTCTCAGAGCCATAGAGATAGCAGGTTCTGCTAAGAGTGCATGGTCAACTCTTCTCATGATAAGCATCTGCATAGCATCTATGGGTGAACCTACATATTTGAGGTTAAAATCTTTTTTAGGGTTTAAACCCTGTTTTTTAACAATCTCTTCAAAAACTATATCAGGCATATCAGCACGAAATGGCATCGCAATATCGCACCCTCTAAAATCTGCTAGAGTTTTTTTACTCTCATCTCTTGTTATCATCCCTAAAATGCCCCAAACTGAAACATTAAGAAGTTTTATATCTACCCCTTTGTTATAAAGGTTTGCCCCTACATTTGTTGGAAGTGCTATAAAATCTGCACGAGAACGAAGTGTCAAGGCTCTTAGCTCATCAGGATTTTTCCACATCACAAACTCAACTTCATTTGCTATATCTTTTAATGCTCCACTCTCTATCATGTGCAAGATAGGGTGTGAAACAGAAGCCATAGGACCACTTAAAACTAATTTGTCCATCTTTTTAAACTCGTTTGCATTAAGTGTTAAAACTAATGTCATTAATAAGAATATTTTTTTAAACATTTTTATCTCCTAAAATAAGTAGCCGATTCTTGTTATGAATCGCTGTTTTTCTAATGGTTGGTACTCATCTAAATTGTAGTGTGCTAAAAGTGAGATTCCAACACCAATATGTAGCTTTGGTTTATCAAATGGTAAAAATTCTATTTGAGGTGTAACATAACCAATACTTCCACTAAATGCTTTAAATGGAAGCATTGAGCGAAGCATAGTGTTTGTGTCATCACCCATATCTGTTTTGGAGTTGTATTTTCCATTGTACTCGATTCCAAGATTTATATTTTTTGTGATTGCACTTGTAAATGATAAATCATAACTTAGCTCATCTCCAAAGTCATAATCATTTTTAGCTAGTGGTCTATATGTATAGATAGAATTAAAATCTATTCTCATATCTTGAGTTATCAATTTTGAGATTCCTAGTTCAGCTTTGTACTCAGCTTTACTAGTTCCCATTTGAGTAGGTAATGGCGTATCTATACTAGTAGCAAAAGCTGGAGCTGTTTTAAATCCACTATCAGTTGAGCCTGTTGGAAGTTTTACCCCACCACCTACGGATAACTGAACTCCATAATCAGCCATAGGTAAAACAACATAACGACCCATAACAACAATATCTCCGATTCCATTGTTATCTATCGCTACATTGTTTGTGCCTAGTTTTGCACTCGCTTTTATATGTTTATAAGGGATAATAACTTTCATATCAAATCTATTTGTAAGCCCATATATAAGACCAAATAGTGTTATATTTGCAGTTGCATTTAGATTCTCTTTATTTGTAAGCTCTTGTGTCCCATTAAACATAGAATCTCTTTTTAGATTGATATGTTTAATCCCCATCTTTAGTTTCCCCTCAGGAAGAGTCATAGCTCCAGCTTTAGTGTTAAGAGCGGGGATAACTTGAGCATTTAGTAAAACAGAACCTGCTAAAACAGATAATAATATTTTCTTCATTTTTAATTTCCTTATAGCGATAATCGTTTTCAATAAAGGAAGTTTAGCAGATGTTTTCTTAGTTGTATATTAATTATGATAGTTGTTATCATTTGTATAATGTGGGTTATTGGATGGTAAATTGTTTTACCTCTATACTTACATGCCAATGAAATAAGGATTCTAGCCTCGAATAAATACGGAATCTCGAATTTATTCGAGGCTAATAATTTGCTTATTTCATTGGCATTGACTTACACCCAAATAAGGAGTTTATTATCTGTTATTTAATCTTTGTTTATAAGCAGCAGGATTTATATATTTTCCACTTTTATCATTAGTACCTGAGTTTTCTTCTCTGATAATAGTATTGGTCTTTGGTTTGTATTGTGAACTTTTTACTGATACTTTTGAATTGGTTTCAATCTTTGTAATCAAGCCCTCTTTTAGGTTGTTTAAAACAGTAAGTACAGTTTCTAAATTTTTATCATCTACTGAAAGTTTTATCTCATTAAGCATTGCTAATCTCCTCCTCTTTCTCCTGTATAGTTAAAAGCTCTTCAACTTTTTGCTCGTAAATCTCCTCTATCTCTTGCAACTCTTTTGCTAAGGCAGTGATTCCAATCTCTTCGTAACATTTAGGATCAGCTAAACACTCATTCTTTTTCTCCATCTGCTCTTCAAGTTCCTCTATCTCTAGTGGTAGTTTTTCTAGTGCTATTTTTTCTTTAAAAGTAAGTTTAAGAGTTTTAGTTTTCTCTTTAACTATCTCTTTTGGTTTTTCAACTTTAGCTGAACTCTCCATCTCATCTAACTCTTTTAACTCTTTTTCTAACTCAAGGTACTCAGAGTATTGTTGATGCGATTCCTCTATTCGTTTGTCAGATTTAAAGATAAAAAGTTTTTTCGCAATTTTATCTACAAAATATCTATCGTGGCTTACTATGATAACGCCACCAGCAAAGTTAGTGAGTTGTTCCTCTAAGATATTGATAGTTGGGATATCTAAATCATTTGTAGGCTCATCGAGAATCAAAATATCTACATCTTTTGTAAAAAGTAGGGCAAGTGCGATTCTATTTTTCTCTCCACCACTTAAAACCCCTATCTTTTTCTCTAAAAATTCTCTAGGAAACAGAAAGTTTTTGAGGTAACCATAAACATGTAAATCTTTCCCCCTCACACTTACTCTATCTCCACCATGGGGACAAAAAGTCTCCATTAGATTCTTAGAATCATCTAGTAACTCACGATGTTGGTCGAAGTAGCCTATCTTAAATTCACCCTGTTTGATTTTTCCACTTGTTGGTTCAAGTCGCCCTAAAAGAGCTTTTAGAAGTGTTGATTTTCCACTCCCATTTGGTCCAACTATCGCTATAACATCTTTTTGTAAGATTCTAGTTGTGAAGTTTTTTAAAAGCTCTTTATTACCCAAAGTAAGAGACAAATCTTCCACCTCAAAAAGCATTTTTTGTTTATTTATACTTTTATCACGGTTAAAATGTTTTGCTTCCCTTTGTAGCTCTACTGACATTTTACGAATCTTTGCAGGGTTGTTTTTTGCATCTTCTCTGAGATTCATAAGTCGCTCTTTACGACCCTCATTTCTTTTTAGCCTTGCTCTTACACCCCTTGCAAACCATTCGTTTTCTCTTTTTAGAACCCCAAGAAGATTATCGTGTTGTTTTTGAAGTGTACGAATCCATTCAGCTTTTTGCTCAAGATAGTTGCTATACCCACCACTATATTCCCGTAAGGCACAATCCTCAACCTCAATAGATTTAGTAGCGATTCTATCTATAAAATATCTATCGTGAGAGATGAAAACAAGTGTAAACTTTTCCCTTAGAATCAATTCTTCTAAAAATTCAACCATATAAACATCAAGGTGATTGGTCGGTTCATCTAGGAGTAAAACATCTGGTTTTTGAAGAAGTAAAGAGGCAAGGGCAACACGACGCTGTTCTCCACCACTTAGTAGGTCTATAGACTTATCTTCATACTGTTTGAGATCAAAATGTTGGATAATTCTCTCTATCTTATCATCAAGATTCCAAGCATTATGATGTTCAATATAGCGAGAAAGTTTTTCATGTTCATCAATAAGTTTTTTGTTTTCAAAATCATCTGCTAAAAGGGTTGATAGCTCATTGTATCTATTTTTTGCGTTGTTTAACTCCCTTAGTCCATCCTCAACTGCTTCACGAACAGTATGTCCATCTTTGAAGTTTGGTCGCTGATCTAGCATTTTAACCTCTAAATCATTTTTAGTGATTCTACCTCCACTATCACTCTCTAAAGTACCATTTACTATCTTCATAAGGGTAGATTTTCCACTCCCATTTTTACCAATAATAACGATTCTCTCACCCTCATCTACATGAAAGTTAACCTCTGTAAGTATTTTTTGTGCTGAATAATGTTTTGATATGTTTTGTAGGTCTATTAGTGCCATATAGTTTTAAAACTCCCTAGTTTTCGGGTTTAACGCTGAAAAATTTTAGTTAATTAGTCGCGATTTTATCTTTATTTTCGTTAATAAAAGCTTTATTAGACTTCTTGCATACTAATTATTAAAAGTGTATCATTATCCCGAATTATGCAATAGAGAATTAAAAATTTAATCTATCATTGTAATCAAGGCACATTCATTAAAAATTTACACCACCAACAAGGTGGCTTAAAAATTTTTACTAAATATCCCTTGATTACAAGCATAGGTAAATTTTATAAATTCCTATTGTATAATTCGGGATTATGAAATTAAAACTAAGGATTAAGGATTGAAAAAAATATGAAAAAAATAATAGGGTTAGCAGTTATCGCTTTGGGTGTTTTTCTTGAAGTGATGTGGTTGGGGTTTTGTTTTGGAAGTATAATAATTGGGATATTACTTTTGATTTTTGCTCCACGAATACTTTTTTTTCCATTTACATTCTTTTTGCTTATTGGACTTACGATCATTAAAGGTCGAGAGTTTACCCAATCAGCACAATATAAACAATATTCTAAATATGGAACATATTCAAGCCCAAAAGTAGATTTTGCTAAATATTACGAAATATTGGAATCCAAAGAGACAGATTCTATTGATGTTATAAAAAAGAATTATAGAAGATTGATTAAAGAGTACCATTATGATTCTCTTGCTAGTCAAAATCTTTCCCCTGAGATGTTGAAACTTGCTGAGGAAAAAACACAAAGTTTAAATGAGGCATATAGTGCTATAAAAGAGTCAAAAAAAGTTTAAGTGTATAAATAATTATTTTCTCCATACTTTCTCCATACTTTTAAATTATTATTAGGGTAATTTTATTAGATGGGGATTTGTGATGAATATCTTAATTACAGAAGATGCTAAAGAAACAAGAGAGGTACTAAAAAACATTATTAAATTTAGTATAGATTCTGATATTAACATTTATGAGGCTGAAGATGGTGAAGATGCCCTGAATATTATAGATGCGAATGAGATAGATATTTTACTTACAGATATAATGATGCCTAAAATGGATGGTTTTGAGTTAATTAAAAAAGTTAAAAATAATGAGAGAACTAAACATATTTTTGTTGCTGCTATCACTGGGCTTAGTGGAGAGGAGCAAGTTAAAAAAGTTTTCTCTTGTGGGGCTGATTATTATATAGCAAAACCGATTCAAAAAGATGATATTATCGCTAGATTAAAGTTAATATATAAACTTGTAAGTAAGGATGATGAAAAAACCCCTGAACTAATTCGTGATACTTTCAATCCCTTTGAAGTTCCCATTATGATGAATTATTACACAATATTTACAATTTTACAAGAGGATGATTTATATCAAATTATCCACCATTTAGCTGCTCTTTATCCACAAGCAAATAAAATAATGCTCAAAGATTTTATCACCTTACTTTTAAAAAGTTATGAATCATTGGATGATGAGTTTGATGGAGCATTTGAGATGATACTTGAATCATCTTCTGATGCAGTTTTTTTAAGTTGTACAAATCTTAGTTTTATAGATGCCATAAAACAGTATAAAAACCCAATCCCCTCTGATTATGAGGCAAAATTTATGTCAAATAGTATGACAATTAAAATTCCGACAAAAGGTTAAGATTATGAAAATTTTAATAGTAGATGACGCAAAAGAAACAAGAGAAACTTTAAATAATATAATTAAAGTGAAAGTTGATCCCTCTTACGAGATAGCTGAGGCAGAAGATGGTTTAGAAGCACTGGGTGTTGTTGAGAGTTTCACACCAGATATAGTTTTAACGGATATTTTAATGCCTAAAATGGATGGAATCCGTTTTACAGCACTACTTAAATCACAACCTGAAACTAAACATATTTTTGTGGCAGCAATCACAGGTCTAAGTGGTGAAGATGAGATTAAAAAAATATATGCAAGTGGAGTTGATTTTTATATAGCAAAACCATTTCAGCTTGATGATATTGTAGCTAGATTAAAGGTTATAACATCTTTAATCAATAAAGCTACACCCACTTCAATTCTGAAACCATCAGTTATTTATAACTGTTTTAATGATGAAAAAGTTAAACGATATTTTGTGACTTTTTCAATTGCTAAAGAGGATGATATATTTTTATTATTTGATTATTTTTCTCATCAAGATGTAACATATAATTCACTTTTATTAAAAGATTTTATGGTTGCATTGGTTAAAGCATACAGAAAAATGGATACTGATAATAAAGTCTTTGATCTGATTTTAGAGGAATCAGATTCATATATCTATATCACTGTACAAAATGGCTTTTTTATAGAAACTATGGAAAGTTTAGTAAAGAACAACTCTACACTGTTTCAATATGCCAAAACTGATAAGGCTTTTTCATTTCGTATAGATGTAGTTTCTTTTATAGATAGTGGTAAAAAAACAATTAAAGCAGAGCAAAAACTACAAGCAGTTGAGTTGTTATCAGCTACTGAGTTAATGATAATAGTTTCTGATGATATTTTAGATTATGTTAATGAATTAAATTATGCTCTTCAAGAGTATAAATCGGTATGTGAATCGAATGATAGATATAATTTATCATTGTATGAAACATTAATGAAACTGTTTGAACAATATACAAGATTATTTGCAAAGGTACCAGAGTTTGATAAGATTTCGATAGCACTAGAGAGTGTGATGATTATTATTCAAAACAATAAAACAAAAACATTTGATACTCTTAAAAATGGACAAATGATTACAAATATAGAAGATTTGAATCTTAATATAGAAAGTTGGATAAAAAATGTGATAATAAATCAAAGTTCTCATAATGTCCATGAAGATGATCATAAAATTATGAGTAGTTGTAGATTGATAGAAGCAGATTTTAGTTAAAGTTTATGGATAAAAGGTGTTAGTTATGAAGATAATATTTGTTGATGATAGTACGATAGTGCTGGAGACCTTAAAATCTTTAGTTTTAGAGATGATAGAAACACAGATGATAGAGTGTGAATTTTTGAGTAACCCCGTAAAAGTAAAGAAGATGATTAAAAAGGAGACATTGGAATATGATTTGATGTTTGTAGATATAAATATGCCAGAGGTTACGGGTTATGATTTAGCTAGATGTGCTAAAAAAAGAGTTAAATATAGATATAAGCCAATCATAGCAATCACTTCTGAATTTACACAAGAAGCAAAAGATATTGGTAAAGAATCTGGGATAGATGGTTGGTTTATAAAATCTATCACTCAAGATTCTTTACAGTCATCTATCTCTGATGCTATAAAACAGTTATATAGATAGGTGTATTATGAAAACTATTAAACTGTTTATCGTTGATGATTCTGCTATTGTTCGTCAGACCATATCCAAACTTGTAGAGGATGATAATGAGATAGAACTTTTGGGAGTTGCAGCTGATCCAATCTTTGCAATGGCTAAGTTTAAGACAAAGGGTGTGCCAGATGTTTTAATACTTGATATTGAGATGCCTAGAATGGATGGGATTACATTTTTAAAGCAAATAATGAGTGAAAATCCAATTGCTACGATTATCTGTTCATCAGTTGCAAAATCTGGCTCCTCTAAAGCGATTGAAGCACTTAGAGCAGGGGCAGTAGAATTAATAGAAAAACCAAATGTTCAGACAAAGATATTTTTTGAGAAATCAAAAGAGAGTTTACTTCAATCTATAAAATCTGCATCAAACGCAAGGTTAAAGGTGATTAAGCTTGTAAAACAAAATAAGATAGAAAGTTCAAATGATGTAGTTATAGTAAAAAAGAATCCACCATTAGCCGGTGGGCAAAAAGCTATCGCTATTGGTTCCTCTACTGGTGGAGTTCAGGTGATAGAGAGTATTTTAAAGTCTCTTCCAAACTCTAGCGTTCCTATAATGATTACTCAGCATATGCCAGCAGGCTTTACAGCTTCACTAGCTAAAAGACTAGATAGTATTTGTAAGATAAATGTTAAACAAGCTGAAGACGGGGATGAACTTCATCTATCAACAGCTTATATCGCTCCTGGTGACAAACATATGCTTATAAAAAAAGTTGGTTTAAAGTCTATTATCCATATTAAAGATGGACCAAAAATCTCACATCATCGTCCTAGTGTAGATATCCTTTTTCGCTCATTTGCAAATGAGTTTGGTAGAAGTGGTACTGGAATCATTTTAACTGGAATGGGAAGTGATGGTGCTAGAGGGATGAAAGAGATGTATGATAGTGGTGCAAAAACTTATGCCCAAGATGAAAAAAGTTGTGTGGTTTATGGGATGCCAAATGAAGCAGTAAAATTAGGTGGAGTTACCTCATCATTGAGTATAGAAAAAATTATTGAATTGATTCAATCTATAAGGTGATTATTATGTTAAGTAACACTAGAGAGATTATTGGTGAAAGATTAGTTAAATTTTCTTATATAACTGTATTAGCATTAATATTTTTTTCTATATTAAGTTACTTAAACAGTAATATGCTCGCTTTATATGTTGACGCGGGTATAGCAATCTTACTTATGTTAAACATTAGAACAAAATTACCAGTTGGTAAAAAAGTTTTTATATTTATTTGTTTAGGTTTTTTTCTTTTAACTTTTCTTATCTATTATAGTGTTATTGATACTACTGGATGGCTATGGAGCTTAGTATTTCCAGCTTTTATTTTTTTATTGAATGAGATAAAAAAATCTATACTTTGGACTGTTTCTTTTGGTGTAATGCTCTTATTTATACTACTACTTCAAAATTTATCTGAGTTAAAAACTGCATATTCAAATTATGAACTTTTTGTATTTATATTTGTTTATGGATTAATTAGTATTTTGATATATCTTTTTAAAAAAGATGTTGATTTATATACTATAAAACTTATAGAGTTTAACTCTTCTCTTGAGAGTAGGGTTAAAGAAGAGGTTCAAAAAAATAAACTTCAAGATAAAATCATAAACAATCAAGTTAAACAGGTTCAAATGGGTGAGATGGTCTCTATGATAGCGCATCAATGGAGACAACCATTAAACTCTATTAGTGCATCTGCCATAAGATTAAAACTAGAAAATGATATGGATTTAAGTTCAAAAGAGAGTGTTGATGAGATAAGTATATTTATCCAAAATCAAACACAAGATATGTCTGAAATTATCAATAATTTTTTAGATTTTGCAAAACCTGTTAGAGATGGGAGTGAGTTTAAATTATCATTAGCAATAGATAAAGTATTTCGTATAATCAATATGCAGTTGGAACTGCACTCAATTATTGTAAAAATAACTTATGACAAAGGGTTTAGTGATAAATTTATAAAAGGTTCTGAGAATTTGTTTGAACAAGTTTTATTGAATCTTTTAGCAAATATACGAGATGCTTATGATGAAAATATATCTAAATTAGAAAAAAATATTTTTATTGATATAGATAAGATTGGTAATATAGGGGTAAAAGACTACGCTGGTGGAATCGATTCAAAAATAATAGATAAAGTTTTCAACCCATATTTCACTACAAAAGAGCAGGGTAAGGGCACGGGGCTTGGTCTTTATATGAGTCGTAAAATTATGAGAGAACATTTTAATGGGGATTTAATATATACACCTTTAGATGGTGGAAGTTGTTTTAAAATCGTTTTTGCTAGAGATTTAACAAAGGAGTTAAGCAATGTTTGATACAAAAAAAATTAAAGAGATATGTTCAAAGTTTTCAGTGTTGTTGGTTGATGATGAAGAGGGCGCAAGAGAACAGGTTTATAATATTTTAATACTCTTTTTTCCAACAGTGTATTCTGCACAAGATGGTGAGGAAGCTCTTGCGATTTATAAAGAGAAAAAACCAGATATGATAATTACAGACTTAACAATGCCAAAGATGGATGGGTTTGGGTTAATAGCAGCTGTTAGAGATATAAATAAAAATCAAAAAGTTATTGTGATGTCAGCTCATACAGAAACAGATGTAATTGTAAAATCGATTAAAAGTGGAGTAGATGGGTATATTTTAAAACCGATAGATGCTACTCAAATGTTTGAAGCGATAGAGAAAACAGCCTCTTTATTAAAACTGGAGAAAGACAATATCTCTTATCAAGAAGAGTTAGAGGTGAGAGTTGATATTCAAGCAAAGAAGATAATAGAACAACTTGTACATGATAATTTAACTGGGTTAGCAAACAAGGAAAAGTTACATTTAGATTTTCAAAATAGTAGATTTGATGAACTTATGTTAATAAACATTGATAATTTTTCTCAAATTAATAGCACATACGGGTATGATGATGGGGATACTCTTTTAAAAGAGACAGCACTGTTTTTACAACAATCTATAACAGATAATGAAACTATATATCGTGGTAATGGAGATGAGTTTTTTATAACTTTTAAATCCTCAACACCAAAAGAAGCTTTTACATTTGCAGAGCTTATAAAAGAAAAAGTTTATAATAAGCGTTTTAAAATCAGTCAAACATCTGTTCGCATAACATTCTCTATGGGGATAGTATCAGTAGAATCTGCTGATGTTGAGATTCCATACGCAAAAGCACAAGTTGCAATCTCTGAGATGAGAAAACTCCATAAAAATGTGATAGGGCATTATCAAGAGCACTCTCAAACTGAGAACTACCAACAACAGATGCATGAGTGGGCGAATAAAGCTAAATTGGCTCTTGATTTTGATCTGTTAGTTCCTTATCATCAGCCAATAGTAAATCTATCAACAGGCAAAATAGAGAAGTATGAGTGTTTAGCAAGAATAATAGAACAAGAAAATCCAGTTAGCCCTTTTTATTTTATAGAACCTGCTCGTATAGCAGGGATGGTAACAGATATAACAAGAAGAATGATTCTAAAAGCATTTGAGACATTTAAAGATTCTGCTATTGAGTTTTCTGTAAATATAACAGATGATGATTTTAAGGAGGAGTATTTAGTAGCTTATCTCCAAAAAAATTGTGAAAAATTTGATATTAAGCCATCACAAGTTGTACTAGAAGTTTTAGAAAATATTAGCGATTATGATGCTGGACACGCAATTACTCAAATGGATGAACTCAAAGAGATAGGTTTTCAAATAGCGATAGATGATTTTGGAGCAGAGAGTTCAAATTTTGCAAGAGTACAAAAATTGCAAGTAGATTACATCAAAATAGATGGTGCTTTTATAAAAGATATAGCAATAAATCAAAATAGTTTAATCATCACAAAAACGATTGTTTATTATGCAAAGAGTAGTGGCTTAAAAACTATTGCAGAATTTGTTCATGATGAAGAGACTTATAATATAGTAAAAGAGCTTGGTGTTGATTTCGTTCAAGGTTACTATTTATCAGAACCATTAAAGGATATAGGGTGAACTTGGCAGAAGATTTAAAACTTCAAACAAAAAATTTAAGAGTTTTATATGTTGAAGATGAACGAGATACCCGTAAGCAAATATCACAAGTTTTAAGTATTTTTTTTAAAGAGGTTATTATTGGTGAAAATGGTTTAGAAGCATTAGAAAAATACAAAGAGAATCCAGATGCAATAGATTTAGTGATGACAGACTTGACAATGCCAAAAATGGATGGTTTAACTATGATAAAACATATAAGAATAGAGAACCCTAATCAGCATGTTATTGTTTTAACAGCACATAATAGCAGTGAGAACCTTATGGAAACGATAGATTTACAACTAGATGGATTTTTACTAAAACCTATAAAAATGGATAAGATGGTTGAGTTACTTTTAAAAGTAACTAAAGTTATTAATCTTGAAAAACATCAATGTTGCAAGTGATAAGTTTAGAGGTGTCCTTCAACACCATTGACTTAAGGATTGGAATCTCGAATTTCAAACGCTAAAGCGTGACTTAGAAAAAAACTAAATTTTTTTCTGTATTCGAGGCTGACAAAGGAAACCAAAGCACTTGCCTCGAATAAATTCGAGGTTCCAAAGTGTCTATATGCTTAAGTCAATGGTGTTAGGGGTGTCCTTAATTAATTATACAGATGAACAGGAAATAAAATGTACACATTAAATCATAAATATCAAAATAAAAAATTGCTACAAGAGTGGTTAGAAAAGAACAAGTTTGGCTCAAAAAAAGAGTGCTTAGTTCAATTTTTTTGTGGAGTTCCAACTGAGGAGATGATGTTGGAACTTGCTGATACGCTAACTACAAGCTTACCACTAGCACATATTGTAGGCTCTACAACTGATGGTGAAATCTCTGTTGATAAAGTAAGTAGTAGTGAGATAATCATAAGCATTTCTATTTTTGAAAAAAGTACAATTTGTTCCACCTCTATCACTTGTAAAACTAATTCTTATTATATGGGTAGAGATATTGCAAAGAAACTTCATTGCAATGATGCAAAAGCTATGATTCTTTTTACAACTGGATTACTTATTAATGGTGAGCAATTTATGAATGGTGTGGCAGAGATTTCAAATGGTGATTATATTGTATCGGGTGGTATGGCAGGAGATAATGGTAAATTTAAGCAAACATATATCTCTCACCAAGGCGAGGTTATCGATAGAGGTGCTGTTGGTATCATTTTAAAAGGTGAAGAGTTAATTGTAAAAAACAGTTATCAATTTGGTTGGGAAGCAGTTGGACTCCCTATGAGAGTTACTAAAAGTGTTGAAAATAGAGTTTATGAGCTAAACGATATCCCAATCATAAATGTATATGAAAAATATTTTGGGATAGGTGTCTCAAGTTTATTACCAAAAATAGGGGTTGAGATTCCACTATTATTGGATAGAAATAAAAATAAAATAGCTCGTGCATGTATTAATAAATTTGATGATAAATCTTTACTTTTTGCAGGAGATGTTTTAGAGGGTGAAGAGGTTCGTTTTGGGATAGGGAGTGTTGATAGGATACTTAGAGAAAGTGAACAGATGTTTGAAAAATTTAGTGATATTTGTAACCCTCAGTCAATTTTTGTTTACTCTTGTATGGCAAGACGACATCTTTTAAAGTCACAAAGCAGCTTAGAGTTAAATTCAATATCTCAACAGTGTAGCGTAAGTGGATTCTTTACTTATGGCGAATTTTTCTCTGATGAAAAAGAGAACTATCTTTTGAATGAAACAATGACAATTTTAGCATTAAGTGAAACAGATAGAACAGATAAATCAAAGCCAAAAAACTCTTTAAAAAAAGAAAATATTGATGAAGATGATAACAGGATGATGCATGCCATAACTCATATGACTAATGTTATTGCAAAAGAGTGGCAAGAGAGAGTAGATACAGAGATAGCAAAAAATGAGGAGCAAGAGAGACAAAGTTTTCAAAAAAATAAACTTGCCCAAATGGGTGAGATGATAAGTATGATAGCTCATCAGTGGAGACAGCCACTCAATGCTATTAGTGCAACTGGGATTAATCTTTCACTTTTATCAAGTATGGAGATGCTAGAAGATTCTAAAGTTCAAGAGAGTAGTGAATTTATACAAGATCAATGTCAAAAGATGTCGGCTACCATAGATACATTTATGAACTTTGTAAAACCAGCTAAAGAATCAAAACCATTTAGATTATCACATACATTAGATTCAATTATGCAGATAATGGGAACTCAGTTAATAAATCATAATATAAAAGTAACCGTAGAAACAGTAAATGAGAAAATTTCAATAGTTGGATATGAGGATTTACTAGAGCAGGTGATAATAAATATACTCTCAAACTCTAGAGATGCTTTTGATGAGTTAGAGAAGGCTGATAAGTTTATAGAAATTAAAATATATCAAAATGATAATATCCCTGTGATAAGCATAGAAGATAACGCAGGTGGAATTCCTACTAGTATAGCAGATAAGATATTTAACCCATATTTTACAACAAAAGAGCAGGGCAAGGGGACAGGGATAGGTTTATATATGAGTTTAGACATTATGAGAAAAAGTTTTGATGGGGATTTGCAATACAAAGTA
>JAYEKJ010000042.1:0-3182 GCA_034660975.1 Campylobacterota bacterium | reverse complement strand
AAATAGGCGTAAAAGGTTCGGATTACGGATGAACCTGATTTGTGGAATAATTAACCTTGATTCTAAGCCGATAGTAACGAAAGTTTCAGAGATATTAGTTTAGAGTGTTTTAGGAGAGGTCTATTATATTAAACCCATCAATAGCAACTACATTTTCAACCCCATCAATACCATAGATAATATCTTCAACTTTTTTTCTTGTTTTCATAGTTTGTGAGATTGAGGTACCTGGTTTTAGGTTTAGAGAAACCATACAAACACCCTTATCTTCTGATGGAACAAATCCAGTTGGAGTTATCATAAAAAGATAGTAGGTAGCATAAAAGATTACACCCATAAGAAGAATCATAAAATATCTTAGTTTTATAAAAATAATTAGTAAAGATTTATATTTTGCAGTTATAGAATCAAAGATTTTATCGAAAACTCTAAAAGCGATAAACTTCTCTTTCCCTTTTTTTCTCCGTTTTATGATGATAGCACTTAGAGCAGGGGAGAGCGTGAGAGCATTTAAAGATGAAACGATAACAGCAAATGAGATAGTAAGAGCGAACTGTTGGTACAATGCACCTGTAATCCCCGGTAACATAGAAACAGGTATAAACACAGCAACTAAAACAAGAGTTGTAGAGATGATGGGACCAATTAACTCTATCATCGATTGTTTTACCACTTGAGGCATACTTAACTCTGGTTCTCTCTCCATTATCACCTCAACATTTTCAACAACCAAGATAACATCATCTACAACGATTCCAATAGCAAGTATTAAGCCAAAAAGTGTAAGGAAGTTTATAGAAAAACCACCTGCTAACTCCATTGCAGTAAAAGCACCAATAAGTGAAACTGGAATCGCAGCAGCAGCGATAACTGTTGGTCGCCAAGAACCAAGAAAAACAAAGATGATGATAATTACTAAAGCGATAGCCATAAAAAGGTTCTCAACAACATTATTAATTGCAACACGAACATACTTTGTTGTATCGTAAGGGACAGAGTAGCTTACTCCAGCAGGGAATCTACTCTCTAAATTTTTCATAGTTTTTTCTATCTCAGCTCGAATCTCTAAAGCATTAGAACCAGATAGCTGATAAACACCAATAAGTCCAACAGGTTTTTTAGCACTTACAGCACTCCAATCGTAAATTTCACTCCCTAAAATAACTTTTGAAACATCCTTTAAATAGAGAAGTGAGCCATCTTTTTTATGTTTTATAACTATATGTTCAAACTCACTCACTTCGCTAAGTTGCCCCTTAGTTGTAAGCGTAAACTCCTGTTTTTGATCATCATAAGATGGAGCAGAACCTATCTTACCGATAGAAGCTTGTTTATTTTGGCTTTTAATAGCAGCAACAACTTCCATAGGGGTAAGGTTGAGTGATTTTAGTTTATCGGGATTTAACCAGATTCTTATGGCATACTTTCTCTCACCCATATTTTGTGCATTTCCAACACCTTTAATTCTTTTAATCTCATCTAAAATATTGATATTAACAAAGTTACTAAGGTAAGTTGCATCATATCTTTCATCACCATTAATCGCAATAAGACAAACGGCACTTGGGGACTTTTTACTTACAACCACCCCTTGTTGCGTAACCTCTACTGGTAAAGAAGATGAGGCAGTGGCAATATTGTTTTGAACATCAACTGCACCTTTATCAAGGTCATACCCAGCTTCAAAATATACATTTATATTTGAGCTTCCACTTAATGTTGATGAAGATTCCATATAGATAACACCATTGATTCCATTAAGTTTATCTTCTAAAACTCTTGTTACTGTATCTTCAACAACAAAAGCATTTGCACCTGTGTAGTTAGCACTTACATTAACAGTAGGTGGAGCTACATCAGGGAACTCAGCTACTGGAAGTACAAAAAGTGAAACAACACCGGATATGATAATTATCAAAGAGATAACTATCGCTAAAATAGGTCTTTTTATAAATGTTACAGAAAACATTATTAGTTTTTATCCGAAGAATCTGAAGGGTTAAGAGAGTTTTTCTTTAAGATAGCTTTTACACCCTCTAAATCACTTACATCAGTAGGGTTAACAGCTAAACCATTGCGAAGTTTTACTAAAGAGGATACTATAACTTTATCACCATCCTTTAAGCCAGTTTTTACACTCACTAAGTGTCGAGTTGAGTATCCAGTGCTTATGTCAACTCTTAAAGCTTTTTTATCTTTTTCTATATATACAAAATTTCCAAGTTGATCGGCGAAGATAACTTCAGGGGGAATCATTAAAAATTTGTATTTATCATTGATAAAAATATCTACATATACAAAAGTTCCTGGTAAAACTAAAAAATCTGGGTTTTTGATAGTTGCTCTCATTGTTATGGTTGAGGTAAGATTATCTACAACATTATCAGCAAAATCCAAATAGCCATCTAGTCTGATATTCTCGTGAGTTCCTTTAAGCTCTATAAAAGCATCAGGTTTATCTTTGTCTCTAAACTCTTTAAAGATTCTAGCATCGTTTTGAGATGGGGAGAAGTAGGTATAGATTGGGTCTATTTTTGTGATAGTTGTAAGAAGTGCCAAATCTCCATAACCTACTATGTTGCCAACATCAACTCTTCTAGCACTAATCTTCCCACTAATAGGAGCTTTTATGATAGTGTAGCTAAGTTGTAGTTTTGCTTTTTTTATCTGTGCAATATCTCCAACAATACTAGCTTTTAAACCTGCAAGTTTTGCACTATATTGCTCAAGTGTAGCACGGGGAGCTAAACCCTCATCAACAAGTGGGGCATACCTCTCAACATCTGCAATAGCTAGTTTTAGAGATGCTTCATCTTGTGCTTTTTTAGCCTTTGCGATATTTAGTTCTGCTATATATTGAGTTTGTTCTATCTTGAAAAGTTTTTGCCCTTTTTTAACACTTTGACCATCTTTGAAGTAAATCTCTTGATAGCAATAGCGTTGTGAAAATATTTGAAGTAGTGGGCATTTTGTGACCTTGAATTATTTTTTGTGATTGTATCAAATATTTATAAAAATTCTATAAATTAGAAGGGTTTTAATGAGAATAAATTTTTAATTGTCTTTGAATTAATACGAAGTTCAACAACATAATAGTAAAATCTACTATAAGGATTTTTGATGCAAAAAATAGTTTTAATAGTTTTACTAACCATTGGTTTATCAGCTAAAAACATAACCCC
>JAYEKJ010000041.1:0-3186 GCA_034660975.1 Campylobacterota bacterium | reverse complement strand
AATAGACCTCTTGCATAAGCTAGGAGATAAGATTTCAACCTCATCTAAGTGTGTAAACACCATGGGTTATGCAAGAAACTTAATAACTATTTTACCTAATAGTTTATTATAATAAATTTTAATATACTAAAAATACTAAATTTCTTCTAATCCCATCGCACTATCTCTACGGTTTATAACGCCATCCTCATCTTTTACATCACGAAATAGTTTAAATGGTTTTTCAATCTCTTTTGTTTTTTGCTCTAGTATCTCCAAAGCCTTAACCATCCCATCTATGATAAGCTCAGGTGAAGTTGCACACCCTGGTACATAAACATCAACAGGGATATATCTATCCACCCCATCCTCAACATTATCCATCCCACGAAAAACACCACCCGTACAGCTACAAGACCCAACGGCTATAACCACTTTTGGTTCAGGCATCTGAGTATAAAGCTCTACGATTCTCTCCCTACTTCTGTATGTAACGGGACCCGTTACTAAAAATATATCTGATTGTTTTGGATTTCCTGTATTTATAACTCCAAATCTCTCTATATCGTATTTTGGTGATAAACAAGCGAGAATCTCAATATCACAACCGTTACAACTCCCAGCATTGTAGTGAAGAATCCACGGCGATTTTGCTCTATACTTTTTTAAATCAAACATAAGATAATCCTATTAAATTTATCATCCCTAGAGTTAGCCCTATGCTTAGAACTATTTTTATAAGATGGTTTATTTTGATTCTTGCCGTTGCATTATCTACAAGATTCACCAATAAAAATACAGCTAAAAACAAAATAGTTGCTAAAATAAAACTATCTCCAGCAAATAAGATAAGCAAAGAGTAGATAAAAATATACTCAAGCCACTTAGCCATATATAAAAACTCAAAAAACACACCAGAAAACTCAATCTCAACACCACCAACTATCTCTTGATGAGCCTCAACAGCATCAAAGGGGGATTTTTTAAGCTTGATAGGAATCACAAGTAAAAAAGCTAAAAAAAGTAAAAACAAAGAGAGAATCTCAGGGGAGTTCTCACGAATCAAAGATATATCAAAACTACCATTTTGTAAAAAGAAACCGATTGCCACAAGGATTAGAATCGGCTCATAAGCGATGATAGAGAGAAGTTCTCTATTTGAGCCAATATGTGAAAAAATAGACTTCACACTAAATCCAGCGAGAATCAAAAATATAGATGAGAGTAGATGTAAAAAGATGATATAAAGTAAATTTTGCCCAAGAATCACAAATGCAACAACACCCCACAAAGTAAGAAAGTGTATCATCCCTAAAATAGTATGATAAGGGTTTATCAAAAAAGCTTGTTTATCTATAAGCTTATACATATCGTAAAACGGTTGTAAAAGTGGAGGACCCTGACGGTTCTGCATCCTAGCACGAACTACCCTCTCAAAGCCATAAATCAAACCACCAAAGATTGGTGCTAATAGTATTAAAATAATCTCAAACATCATTTTTATCCTCTAATTTATCTGAAAAAACATCTAAAAGTTTGTTTATCATTAAGATTTTATCTTCATTTTTTTCATATATTAATCTAGATTTTAACTCATTTGAAACTTTTTCTACTGCATCTAAAGTTTCATTATACAACTTATTTACCTCAGTATTTGAAAGGTTACAACTCTCAATACCAAAACGGAGTAAAAATCTCTTATCCCACCATTTTTTACTTCCTAAAAGATTTAAAGCTGGAATATCTTTTTTTATATATGCAGTTGTACAAACAATATCATAAGCTGGACAAAGTTTAATACTGCTTATATCTTCATAAATTAATCCGAAGTTCTTAAGATGAGCATCACCATTTTGAACAAAACTACTAACTAGAATCATCTTAAAAAATTGTATCAATGATGATTTTTTATATTTGGGAGATACGAAAGTTTTATACTTTTAGTAATCTGCTCATAACTCCCCTCATATTTATCATCTCTTTGTTTTATTTGAAGAACACACATATCTTCAAAACCAAGTTTTTTACCACTATCTGTAATATCAAATCTTTTCATAACAAACAATTTATCATCACTAGATATATAAAACTTTGGAGTATCAATACCAGCATATTGAGCCACTTTCATGCAATAGTATTCACTTAATGCCAACTGTGGATAATCATCTCCCCAAGATTTAACTATATAATCTTCAAGTTTCAAAGTAGCCTTATCTTGAATCCTTGCCATCACCTTTGGTTGAACTCCACTCAAAGCAGAATTTAATGCAAATTTTGAAACTAACTCTTCAAACAGATTTTCAGAGTTCGATTCTAGGAGTTCATCAAGGTTTAAAAATTGTTCTTTGTTGATACTACTGTTTTTATAAGTAAGACGACCACGAACAGAGCTAGAGATTAGTTGTAACAAACCAAAATCATCAGTTTTTACAATTTTTGAAAAGTGTTTTTTTATGATAGATAGAAGATAACCCTCAGGTAGATGCATCTCAAAAATAGGATGAAGATTATTGTTTAGATACTCTTTTACCCTAACTTGCATTGTTAGAGATATAAAATCATCTCTGTTTGATGAATCGTAAGAGAAGATAAACTCACCATTCTCTTTTGTTAGTTTTGCTACTACTTTATTATCAATCTCTACAAAAAGTTTATTTTCCATCTCTCAACTCCTCAAAAGTTGGAAAGATAGAACTCTCTTTTAACTCTATATCGTAACCTAGATATTCAACTATCTGTAAAACTTTTCTAAGTCCAATATCTACACCCTTTCCATTTTCAAACGAGCTAATAGTTGCTCTTGAGATTCCTAAATCACTAGATAATTGAGATTGTGAAATTTTTTGTTGTTTTCTTAAAGTTGATATTGCTTTTCCAAACTCTACAAATTCCATCTCTATCTCCATTAATATATAATATATTTTACATTATATGTTTTATTGGCTATATTGTCAAATATATCATTCATTTTATTGCTTAAAATTTTGATACTCAACTCTCGCATAAGCATAAGAATCCTCAAGATTCTTTCTTAGCTTTTGCACAATACTAACATCTAATTTACCCTCATCTTTCATGTTTTCAATAATCAAACAGGCTTTCTCTGCACTTAGCCCTGCTCTATATGGTCTATCTTGAACCAAAGCTTGAAAAATATCTGCTACTGTAATGATTCTAGCTTCAAAAGGGATATCTTTCTCTTTTAAA
>JAYEKJ010000040.1:7795-15364 GCA_034660975.1 Campylobacterota bacterium | reverse complement strand
AATAGCTCTGGAATATCTGTTTTAAATAGAAAACCTAGCTTTGAGTCAATCATAGCTATTTTTTCTTTTAATAATGGGTTTTTCTTCATAGATATTCCAATATTGTTGAAATATGAAGTTTTACCCCATTGCTTTGTATTAAGTGAGAATTGATAGATAGCAGTAGCAACCATTTTAAATTGCTGCACCTCTTTCATTTCACTATATTTATCTATGTAGTCTTCAAACTTAATCTCCAAGTATTTATGCTTAGGGTCAAAAGAGATATATTCCATCGCTTTAGCAGCAGGTTTTACATATCTTTTTCTGTTAGGCTTGAAACTTGTGTTGTCTCCAAATGGAATATTAAAAGCTTGATGCAAATCTTCACATGCAGCTTTAAAATCTCCATCGTGAAAAAATTTAGCAACTGCAATAGGATCACCCTTGATTTCATCGCAGTTAAAACATTTACAAATATTATCAGCTTTATAAACTGATATTTTTGTAGGTTTTTTGTGATTATTAGGGCATTTGTAGCCATTTCTCATTTGTTCTACCTCGAAATACTCTAAAACATCACCTATTGGGATGCTATTGAGTTCCTCTAATTTGAACTGATACATGATACAACCTCCATATTGCCATTATTAAAATATGTAGTATAAATCCCACACTTTGCCATAAAACCACCTCTCAAAGGAGAAGTAATTTTTCTAATACGAGATACTTTTGGTATCTGTACAATTTTTAAATTACGCACTACCAACCTCCTTTGATTAGTTGTTGTTTGTGTAAAATGCACGACTATTGCTCTCAATATCTTTAATTAGCTTTTTCAAGCTTCTGTAATCGATATTAAGCAACATTTTCTACTCCGGAATCAACTTCAACCTCACTAAGTACAATAGGCATAATCACCTCTCTGTAATCAGCAGACCCTTTTAGGACTACAGGTAGATTAGATTCATTAAAACAAATCTCTACGCTGTCTTCGTTATAAGAGCTTAAAAAATCAATTGCAGAACTGGCTTTAATACCAAATCTCATACTAATTCCCTCAGCTGAAATTTCTTCAATTACTTCTGTGTTGTTTTCAAAATCACTTACAGTGATCTCACTGTTATCAACACTGATAATTATTTCATTTTCAAAAATCGATGCTTCTTCCACTAAGCTTTTTAAACTTTCTCTATCTAACGATAGTTTCTGAATAAAGCTTTTAGGAACTATTCTTTCAAACTCTGGAAATTTTCCATTTATGAGTTTTGTGGAATAGATAACATTAGATGCTTCAACAACAATACAAGTATCATCCATCTTAGCATTAATGTTATATCCTCCAAATAGTTTAACTATAGAGCTTACACCTCTTCGAGGTACAATAACCTCCATATCAGAAGCATCAACTTTCATAGTTGCTATTGGTAGTCTTGTTGTATCCGTTGATACAATAGACATAACACCTTTATTAACTTGAAGCAATGCTCCATTTAGTTCATATTTAGCATTATTGCTATCAATCGCATGAGTAACTCTTTTTAGTCCCTCTGATAGTTTATCGGAGATATTAAGAGTTGATGTGCTTGTTGTAGCAATTTCAATCTTTTGAACTTCATCGTAACGATCAAGCTTAATTTTACTTCTAGCACTTCTAACCACTACCTTTTTTTCGTCTATATCAAATGATACAGATTCACTTTTAGCAGCTTTTAAAACTTTTAACAGTTTTTTACCATCTATTGCTAGAGGTTCAAAACTATCAATAGTCATATCGTTTGAAGTAAAAGCAATATCTTTCACACAAATAGTCTCAATATTATCAGTTGCTTTAACGGAGATAATTCCATTTTCACCAGATAATACTAATTGACCTACATAAACACCATCTTTTGCAAGATAGTTTGTTGCTAGTGCTACTGCTTTTACTAGTGTTGTAGTTGCTGTGTTGATTGTTAAAGTTTTCATAATAATCTCCTTGTTGAGAATAGTTTAGTTGTATAGCCCATCCACACAATCGTAGATAACACCAACCTTACACACCAACAAATAGAGATTACTAGCCCATGCTAATAATTTAATTGTTAGCATGTAGCTTGTTTTTGTAATATTTTTATTTAAACGAAGTCATTTAAGAGTATTAAAGTACTTCGTTTTTGATCTCTCTAATCCATTTTTTTAGGATTAAATTGTCATTAGGTATATTGAGTATTCCCTCAGTATCGCCAATGACTATAAAAAAACCCCTCTGCTCTTATTATTGCGACATTTAGCAAAAATGGCTATGAGTTGTTTTATTGTTAAATTTTTGACATTAAAATACCCTCTGAACTGAATCAGTTTTTAAAAAGCAACAATGCTATTTAATTTGAGGGGTTTTTACTTATCGTATTAGCTTAATGTTTTTTTGGATTTTTGTGATTATCTGCTCTAAATGCAAGATAAGTACTTCCAATCGTTAAAATCGCTAATATTGTAAATTTTAATATTTCTAGCTCTTCCATTACTTATCCTTTAATCTTGTATTTTATCATTTGAAACAATTATACCAACTGCTCCTATGAAAGTCAATATTAAATATCCTAAGACATCAAAAACGAAACTTGCATTAAGTAAACTAAATAAACTATTCACCATCATAGCAAGAGAAACATCTCTAGTTACTCTTGGATTTTTAATAGCATTTTTTCCTTTAAAATAAAAAGGTTTTAGTTTTTGATAAATTGTATTTATATGATATAAGATTATCGAAATAATAATTAACACTATGTATATTGCATATATCATTTTATTCTCCATTAATAAATGATTTCAAATCATTAACTAAAGAAAACATACCTATCCCAAAAAGGAAAGAATATATTCCCCTTGGGTAGGCTCTATGAGCGACTTTTATTTAATTTTTAATACTAAAACACCCTCTGAACTGAATCAGTTTTAAAAAGCAACAGTGCTATTTAATTTGAGGGATTTATTTAAGAAGATTTTAGTTTATAGGTTACAGTAGCCATCTTTATTTTCTTGCTTATTACTCTTATTGAGTCCTATCACAATGAAAGCTGCTATCATACCTAAGCCTACTAATAGTTCCATTTTCTGTCCTTTATTCTATTAAAGTACTCTCTTATAAAAGCACCTATAACTACCATTATTGTACCATAATTGAAAACTAAATCACAAACTGTAAAATTTATAAGTTTTATTTCAATCATGTGTCCTGCAACAATACCTCCTCCAATCATATAAAGCGAATCTCCAAAAATTGAGATTACCCTAATAATTAGAGTTCTTGTTTTAACATATTTTATAAATGTGTCAACAAGAGGTGTATTGTATATAAACAGAAGTGAGAAAAATAGGTATGCTAAATAAATCATTTTCTTATACCTATTGATTTAGTAGTTTCATTAATTACAAAACAAGTATATTTTGCTTTTGAAACTCTTGTGAGTTTTACTATTAGTGATAAGCTGTATGGATTTATACATTTTGGCTGCTTTTTAATAAGCTTGTGAATTAAAAGTGGTTCAGTAGATTTCTCATACCAATCCTCTTGTTCTTTACACCACAACGCTTCCTCTTCCTCGAAAGAGATACCCTTTTCCATTAAATCATTCATATCAATCTCCTTGACACAAAATCCACCTTAACAAATCCGGGAACCTCTTTAATTGAGTATAGAGTTTCCTCTAGCTTATCTACATATTCCCCATGCTCAAAACAGCGAACTGTTTTGTGGTGAGCAATTCTTAGTTTATCTTCAAATAGCTTCCAAGTGTTATCATAGGTACGATACCCATAATCAGTTCTTCGAAACTTTTTGTGAATGTTTTTTTCTTTAAGGAAGTAAGCCATAAGCTTATGGAATTCATTGAATTTCATTACTTACTCACTTCTTTATCAGAATAAATATACACATCAACTGCATATCCACTTAATATAGCCTCAGCTAAATATTCAGCTGAACCTTTTTTTAGAACCTGATCTGGCTTTACAGCTGCAAATTTAGTTTTCATTACGCTGCCTCAAAAGTTGCTATCATTGTGTCTTCACAATTGCTTGCAAACTCATCATTTATAACTTCTTCTAAGTCAGCTTGAATGTCATTAAATAGTGCCGGTAAATCTTCCATTATTTGTGTAAAATTAATTGTGTAGTTTGTGTTTGTCATAATAAGTCCTTTAGACTGATGGCAAAAGCCATTTCATAATAAGCACTTAAAACAACACAAAATTTTAGACATAAGTACCCATCGGCACAAAGTTTAAATTTTGTGCCGAATGGCTACTTTTTTGGAATCTAAAAGAATAGATTCTAATGTTTTTGCTATACTTCCATAATATAAATTCTTAACCCAAAAGGGGTAATATTGAAAATATCTACGGAATATAGTTTTTTATTTTTACTAACCGTCACTCTCTTGTATCTTGAAGCATTTCCTCAATTATTAGTCGCCTACTTATTTATAGGGTTCTATTTAATTGTTCTTGAAAATAAAAAATTCTCAACACTCAAAGAAAAGCTTGACAGCTTTTTTTAATTAGGCAATTACAAACAGGATGTAAAACATTGTTATTGTTAAAATCCCTTTCCATATCCCAAAAAACACTGCTTTTGAAATATCTTTGTTTTTGCTTTTTGCATAAACAAAGGTAGGAATTATTAAGTATGCTAAAGCAGCTACTCCACCGAAGTTACCATCGATTGATAAGTTAACCATTAACATAATTACTAACGGAACAACTACTGCGTGCATTGAACCTACAATCACTGCTTTTACTATTAATTTTTTTTCTTTATTCGTCATAATTTAATCCTTAAAAGAATTCAGAACATACCAACCCTCAACGGGATTGACATGGTATGTCTTTCCCGTATTGGGTAGGTTAGCTCTATTATGAGCAACTTTTTTAAATGATTTATCTAGTAGCTATGCTTTTAGCTATCTCTGAACCATAAGTAACCGAAGCTACATCGTTTAAAGAAAATACATCAGACTGAGCCAATGTGTAAAAAGCTATTAAAGCTACAATGATTTTTATATTTGCGTTCATAATAAGTCTCCTAAGACTAAATAGCACAGGAGACTCACAATGAGTTCCTTGCCACACATAAATAAATATGTGGTTGAAACTCTTATAAGAGTAATTTCTAAAAGATAGCTATTATATTGCTACCTTTTGTTTTGTTTTTTTGTTTTAAATTCAAAAAAGAGTTGCTCCCCATTGCGACCATCAAAGATGTGATTTTCTGGGTATTCCAAACAATCAATATCAAAGAGTTCTACCCCTCCGATATTTTTAGAAGTTTTTACACCTAATTTCTTTGCTTTCCTTATATGGTAGTTCAAAGATTCCAAGCTACTAAGATCCAGTGCTTGAATTAAGCCCTCTCTTGTGAACATATATTTCAATCTTTTCATAATATACTCCTCTACACATACCCGTTCTTGATAGCAACTTCAATATCAACCAATCCTTGACCGGTTTCAATATCCTTATCAAAACAAAGAATATATCTTTTGTTGTTTTGAATTTGTCTATCAATTGAGTTGTGAAAAGCCCATAAAAACTCTTTAGCAAAATCAACTGCTTTGAAGTTTTTAGACTTATCGGTATTAAAATAAAAAGTACCTTTTTTAGAGATAACTTTTCTTATTAAACCTAAGTCAATTAGTCCTTTGACAACTTCATCACCCTTAGAACCACAGCGACTCATCAAGTCTTGTTTGCGATAGATATAGGCTAATACGGAGTCAAGAGTAACAGATGATTTTTTAGCATTTACATACCTCTTATACATTTGATACTCCTTTTGTGAAGGAGAGTGTTGTTCCATTTTTAACAATTGCTATAAGCCCAAAAGGTAAAGTTGTAGTTGATACAGCTTCATCTTTATCGGTGCTTACCCAATTGCCAATTTTATAAATTAAAAACTTCATATCAATCTCCTATATAACCGTCATTCTATAAGAAGAAGAGGTATTTAGGTATTGCTTATGAAGCTCTGGATAATCTTTAGCAAATGCCTGTATATCAAAACGAGATGTCTCCTGCTCTTTTACAGTAACTACTGTATCTGAACGAGTATCTTTGCCTTGTGCTATACCAGTGTTTACTAAATAAGATTTAACCCTGTTTTCTCTTTTCTTAGATTCTTTTGCCATTAACTTAGATTTTTTAATAAATTCTAAATCTTGTTTGATATCTTCTGGCAAATCCTCGGCAAATTGACCTTGTTTAGGACAACTCATTTTATAAGGGCAAGAACCGCAATAATATTGAATTATACATTTTGGTTCAACTAGCCCAAGCATAGCATCTTCAATATGTTGTTTTTTAGAAAGACATAGCTCAAATAAGCTATCATCAAACTCTATTTCGAATGTTTTTAACCATCCAGAGTTTAAATCCATCGCTAAAATATAAGCTTGAACATTATGTTCGCACTCTTCTAATAGCATACCCATTTGTAACATTACTTGCATCACCCAACTTTCATAAGGTTCATCTACGGGAGCAGGTACAGTTTTAACCTCTACGACTACACATCTATCTTTAGATTTTACAATCTTATCAAGGTGTGCCTTTAAAGGAATCTCTCCTATATTCTCCATCACTTCATACTGATCTATAACATTCAAACCATCTAACATTTTAGAAACTAAAATCTCTGCTAAATGACCTCTTTGAAATATAATCTGTTGTTGCAATGAATGAACAGGAGGATTTCTTTTAGACATAATTGTCTTGTAGGGGCATCCACCAATATCCGATGCTCCTATGTAAGTACTTCTATCTCCTAGAGAGGTTTTACTCTCTAAATCCAATACTCTTGTTAAATTTTGAGTGATGAATTTTTCAAATTTACTTATTTTATTTTCCATAATTAAGTCTCCTAAGACTAAATAGCATAGGAGACCCAAAGGGAATCCTAGCCACACATGTGAACATGTGGTTTGAATTCCCTAAGGGAAATTTGACATTAAAATACCCTCTGAACTGAATCAGTTTTAAAAAGCAACAGTGCTATTTAAGAGGGGGATTTATTTAGTGAGTTTTAGGTGTTGATTTTAATGCAATAATTGCAAGAATAACTGAGGCAATAGAAATGATACTTATTAATATAACAGCACTATTCATCTTGAACTCCTTTATTGTAAATAATAAACCCTGTCATTGACAAAGCTAATACTCCTATTATTATAGCAGTTTTCATTATTGTGTTCAAATCAATATTATTAATAAGTGGACCAATAACTCCAACACCTACAAGTATTTTAGAATAATCTAAAAGTACCTCTCCAATTTTTTGCCATGTTTTATTTTTTACACTATCCAGCATAACGCACTTCCTCTACCGAAATAGTAGGAATTGTTTTAAAGCCAGCTTTTGTAAATCTACTTTGAAGCATTTGTGCCAACAAACTACTCTTATCTACATCAACCTCTACCTCAAAAGTTGCAGTAACTGTATAGCTACGCTTTTTTGATTTAGGAGTAAACTCTTGTGCATTTTTAAAATGTGAGTATTTTGATGATAATGGAGTTGTTGTTGGAGTTTCAACTTGTGCAACAGGTGGAGCAACTT
>JAYEKJ010000040.1:0-7695 GCA_034660975.1 Campylobacterota bacterium | reverse complement strand
CAACTTGTGCAACAGGTGGAGCAACTTTGGCAACCGCCGCAGTTGTTTCTTTCTCTCTTATTCGCTCATTCATTAATTCTATACGAGTTACCTCATTAGTTATTAATTTCGTAAGTTTTTCAAGATAAATCTCATCATCTTTTTCCATAAGAAAGTGATTGATATTTTCTCTTGTAAGAGGAGCTAGAAGCCCACCTTTAAAGCATATAGCCTCAAGTGTCAATAAACGGAGGTCTATTTTTTCTTGAAACCTTTTTGCTTCTAAGACTCTTTCATCAATTGCAGTAATTGCTTTTTTAGCTATTCCAGTCTTGTTAAGATTAGAAATTATTGCTAAATCAGCTACCGTTATTGTTTGAAACTCTTCTTTAACACCATACTTTTCGTAAGTTGCTACAAGTTCCAAATCTAAGAGTCTTTTACACTCTACTCTTTGTTCGTCCTCAAAAACTTTTACTTGTGAAAGTAGTTTTTGTCTTGATTCTTGACAGAGAGCAGTTAAAGTTTTTGCTTCTTCTTCAAAGTCTTTAATCGGAGTAAGCAATTTAGCCACTTCTTCTTTACGAAGAGTATCTATTTGACCACTCGCTTTATTTATAGAAGTTGCCATTTTTTTAGCAACTTTTATACTATCAGCATCAACAATTAAATCAAATTGTTTCAGTTGTTGTTCTAACTCTTTTTTTATCTCTTCAAAATTACCATTTATTGTAGGTGGTGTAGAAGAGATTTTTAAATCTAAATTATTCATGATTAAGCCTCCTAAGACTAAATTAGCATAGGAAACCCAAAAGGGAATCCTAGCCACACATAAATAAATATGTGGTTGAATTCCCTGTGGGAAATAAATAATAAAAATTCTCTAACGAATTAAAGAAATTTTTTAATGCTTGTTGTGTTTATGCTTTTTATCATTCACAAAAAATGAAATATAAAATATTCCAATTGCTAATGAGAGTACAAAAAACGATTTTAGTAATTCTTCCATAAAAACAATTCCTTTATTTTTATTGCTTATAAAGCTTCTTCTTGTAGTTTTCATGAATCATAGCGATAAATGAAATCAACATTGCGGCAGCAGTTGTGAGGTAGGATACTATTGTTACAGAAACCAAAAAGGTGACTAAACTACCAGCAAAAATACCTAATGCAACATTTGATGTTAGCCGCTTATCTCTTATCGAGAATCTTAGCATAACCAAACTTCTCTTACCCTTTTTAGTGCTAACTAAAACAGTGTAGATAAAAGTGGAAAAGATAAATATTGCAATTAAAATAATAAGTACTATTAAATATTTAAAACACATCATCAATATCAATCTCCTCAACTGAAGGTTCAGCTAAAAAGTTTTCAATCAATAAATCAAGAGCATTTTTATCAGCAAGTGCCAACTCAATCCCCTGTGTGTCTTTTGAAGATGTACCTAATACATCTTTAACAAACTCCCCTATTCTTGCTTTTTCTATACCTTTATTAATAAGATACTTCATTAGATCTAGAGCAGGAGAATTTTCTTTTTTAGGTTCAGAGTTATTAATTGATTCAGTAATCTGAATATCAATTATCTCTTCACCTTTAGGAAGCTCTTTGCACCACTCTTTGCCACTAAATGTAAATCCGAGTTGTTTTAAAACATCTGATTTTCCATAAGTGGAACCCTCAACAATAAGTAAACCATCTTTTTCAATAGTTGTTAAACCTAATTGCTTGAGAGTTTTTGGTGCAGCTTCAGCTTCTTGCTTTTGTTGGGAATGTAGATCATTCATCTCTTCAGCAATCTCTAAGCCATTAAGAACATCGGGATATGCATCACGAAGACACAAACCTCTTGCTCTCATTTGAAGCATACGCTTAGGATATTTCGCCCAAGTGTTGTTGCCCCATAGACCTGCTTTTGTTGCATCGGCTACGGAGAATGAGCGAACAATAGTTTGTTCTTGTGAAGAGCGTTTTGTCTCACAAGTTGCTACCATATTATCACCTTCACCTGTTAAGGTTTCATGAGTCCACTCCTCTTTTGAAGAGTTTTTCACTAAAGCGATAAGCCCATCTCCCCATATAGTCGCACGACCATTCACAACTGCAATAGTTGCTAATGATTGTAAAGGTTGTAAGCCAAGCTCAATACCTTTTTGCCATGCTACCATTATATTTGCACCTTTGCCTCTGTAATCTTTAGGAACTAAATCAGTTCCAGCAAAATAATCAGCAATTGATACTGCTTCCGAAAATGATGATATTTCATTTCCCATGATTGTTAAATTACCCATAGTAATCCTTTGTTACAAATCCTCTCAAATCAAAACAATAACCACTTCTACAATATCCCTTACGGTGATATATACTCTATAAATAGATATATACTGATAGTGTAAAATTTAGAGTGATTGTGTTTTGTTAGATGAATGAATTTGAATGATTTTAAAAGTCGCTAGACTTCTAAAAACTAATAAAGGATTAAAAAAATGAGAGTACTAGCCTAAAAGCTAATACGGATTTTTCGTTTCCGATATTAGCTTTTAGAAAGCTAGTTGTGTTTGTATGTAAAGACGAGGAACTGAGTCCTTATCTTTTTTATTTAATTAAAAAATAGTAATTTATACCAATTTTTAAAATTTGCTATTTAAAATTTATAGTTGTAGTTGATCATTGCAAAAAAAGCAACAACAGTGATAATACCATATGAAATAGCAAAAACACCATTACTTACGATTATTGCGACAAAACTACTAATAAAGAGATTCTCACGAGGAGAATTGAGTAAATCTCAAAAATCTCCTTATGGAAAAACACATTGTCTTTGAAAGCGATCTCAACCACTTACGCAATAAAAAGATAAAAATATTATAAATTATATTTACAATGAATGCAAAAGACATCAACACTACCATCTCCGATGATAATTATTGACGAGAATAATAAAATTAAAAATTTACAGCAAAGTGCTTTAAAACGAATTGTTTTAAAGGAAATCTTTTATGTTTATACCAACATCCTCACTTATTTAATTATATAAACATTTATAATTTTTATACAGCAGTTGTTGATATGTTTTATTTAAGCAATGATCGAGTATGCCTCCGGCATATTGATTTACTTAAATATTAATTAATGTTTTGAAGAGCAAATGCTCTTGTTATAAAATTCGATGTTAAAACCTTTATGTTCTGTCGGATACGCAACATCTAACACGGGAAGACCCAGCTCATGCTTTCACACGAGAACAGACTATATCTTATATACATAACCATAGGCTTTCTCCCCTATTTTGCAATTATGTATATCCCCCCGTTTCGTGCTATATTATAAAATCATTCTACTTCTTAGGTGTGCTAGTAGCTTTTTTATCAGCTACTGGTTTTTCAGTTTCTGATGTTATTGTTGAGATCCAGCCTTCAACTTTTTGTAAATCTTCATTAATAAGATCTGCAATTTCTTTAGCAGTTTTATCTTCATCAATAAGTTTTTTGATATTTTCTTTGTGTGCTGAAAAAGAACTTTCTTGTTTATATTCTCTTTTCTTGTATATATTTTTTTCCTCAGCAAATTCAATGAGTTCTTGTATATTATCAGTGATTGTTTTAAACTTATCTGTAAGATTTACGAAGTCTTCAATCTTAACTTTGTGTCCTACTTCTCTCCTAGCATTATTGAAGATAATATCTAAGGTTTGTATATTGCTCATAAGTGTTTTTGTTTCAACTGTGTTAGAGATTACTGCTTTAACCCCCGATGGATCTTTTTCAAGAAGTCTATGCACTCTGTTCGTGTTTCTCTCTGAATATGGTATTTTTTTTTCTTTTGCCATAAAAGGCTCCTTTGTAGTAATAATTTTGATTTTGTATTATGAAGTTAGTGAATGTTTTTTTTGCTTATAGCCTACTCTACTCAGTTGAGTATCAGAAAAACTGATACCGACATGCTTTTAACACATCTTATAGCTCTCTTTCGAGCCATCCTTTCGATAGTCGTTGAGCACATCTCTTTGCAAATTGCATTAAGAGACTTCGCTGCGGGTTATCCATTTCAAGAGTTGTTAGTAACAGTAAAAGTGCTACATCTCTATTATCTATTGAATTTTTACTATGCTGGTAAAAGGTTTTATGAATGTATGCAAAAAAATTGCATTATTGTAGGTTTTTAGCCAATGAAGCAAAAAAAGTTTGCTTACATTCATAAAGCCTAACGAGTTACCGTCCACCCTTGTTGTATGTTTCCATAACAAGTTAGTACCAATAGCTTTAGGTCCTATTTGCATTTTGCAAAATAGGATTAATTATTCCCCGACCATTAGAGGGGTTTTACTTCGGCGTAATTGTTTACCGAATAAGTTTTTTCATCCCAGTGGAGTAACTTATACTCTTTTCGCTCACATTCCTGCATTAACTGGTATTTTCTTGATGCATAACGAGCCGCTCGTGAGAGCCAACTTTACAACATATAAATGCGTAAAGGTACTGCTATAGTAAAAAAAATTAAAATAACAATATTAAAAAAAAATATTTTATTGTATTGTTGCTTTGTGCTTACTTAAAGTGGGGTATCATATTTTTCGCAATATCTATATTTGTTGTAATTATAGCAGAATTATTATGGGGTGGAGTATCAGAAAACACTGTTAATAGGATTGAAAAAAGACAAAAATTCGCTTGACACATAGCCAATTATCGGCTATAATATCAATGCTCCACTAAAGTAATTTAGTGTGTGGCAAATCAGATTTAGGAGGTCGCTTTTGAAGCGATTTTATCTAAAGCTTGACTTTGTAATTTTCCGATTCAAGGTCAGCTTCAAGATTAGGAGGCAATAGCCTCTTAATCTCTCCTACTTCTGAAATTATAACATAAAAGAAAAAAATGACACAAGCACAAGTAAAAGAGCTGTTTGGTGTATCTCCAGCAACTCTCAAGGATTGGAAAAATAATCCATCGCACACAAAACATAATCTAGGGAAATATTTAGTAAGCCTTGATTATGAAAAAGCAAAAAAAGATTTAAAAAAGCTTGACCTTTAGACGATAATCGGCTAATATAATATTATATTCAAACGGTGTTTTATATGCCGAAACTTGAACAAGGAGAACGATATGGCAACTAAATCAGATTTGGAAGCTCAGAACATAGAGCTAATTACGAGAGTTGAGAAACTTGAAGAAGAATTAGCAAGAGGTGGTGTTAAAAAGCTTGAAGAAAATAATGTTAGATTTTCAAAAGGTGATGATGTATATTCTGTAAAAATTAATCAGAATGGACAATTGACAATCCAAGCATTAGATGGCTTTATTCACACAAGCCCAATATCTAGCAATGTCATTGTTTTGTTTCAAACAGCAAAGCCAATGTTTTAAAGCCACCATAAGGAATAAATTATGGAAACAATGGGAATGTTTATTATGCTGATTGGAATAATTTTTGTTCTTTTAGAAATCTCTGAATCACTAAGAAAAATTGCGAAATGCTTAAAAAACACACAAAACACACAAAACACAAAGGCTAAAAAACTAGATGGTTTTTTAAAAATAAAATAACCTACCACTGCGAGGATAAGAAAATGAAAACAATTGAAAGCGGATTAGTACACCACTACTGGAGATGATATGAAAAACAATAAATAATTTATAGGTGCAGCAATAGGTGCTATTTTTATGGTATTTATTTTTCTTCCTTGCATTGTGTATCCACTGGTTAAGAAAGATACTCATCAAGAAATAAATGGAAATTATTTTATAGAAATGGCTGTTGGAAGAATGGCATACATATTTGACTATGTAGTTTTTGATGGAGGATTAACTGACATTACAGCAGAGATTAAAGATATTATTGATGAAAATAATTCTGTTGAAAAAACGAGCATTAATCAAAAAGTGGTGAACTCTCAAATGAAACCAATGAATGATGCTATAAAAAATGGGGATCTGTAAACATTAGTTGGAAAATAAGAATAGGTGTAGTGAACTACCACGCACCTACAGAGCCAAATGGTAGTTCACCTATGGGGAGTATGTCAAACTACTAACCAGTCCCTAGCTTTTTTAATATCTGCTTTTGAATGAGTTATATTCTCATTCATAGAGATATAAAATTCTACAGCCTCTTTTTCAGTGTCAAACCTATACATTTTTAGCTCTAATTTGGGAATATCATTTAACTCATGAGATATATCCTTAAAAAAATACTCGCCAAAAACTTTAAGTTTATTATTAACAAACAGATTAAAAGCAGTCAATCTTTGTAGCCCATCAAGAATTTGCCATTCTGGAAACTCTCTTTTACTTGTTGTGTAAAGCAAAATCGAAGTAGGACATCCTAGGATTAAATTCTCAACAAATGATACTTGCATTTTTTTAGTCCATTTTTTGTTATCTCTTTGAAACTCTGGTATATATTTTTGATACTTAAAAGCGTATTCGCTATATAGATCTTTTTCATCTAATCCCCGCAACCTCAAAAACCTTGTTTTGTATGATTTTTGAAATGGGCTATTATTGTTTCTTTGTATAAAGTTATCTAAATTCATCATTCTCTCCAATAATACCTATGTTTCATAATCTATATCATTATCACTACACACGATAAATGCTTCATGACATCTCATGCAAATATGTTCTACACCTTGAGAATAGTCATTCTCTGGCTCAACCTCTATTTCTATGTTTTTTACAATGAGTGCATTCTACCCCTTTAGAGGCAATAGCTTTTATCTTATCTCTTAAAATCACGCCGCTTGTATTATCATTTGGAACTAAAACAACCCCACCTAATGCCTCTATCTCTTGCTCTAAAGTCCAATTTTAAAAATTATTTGTATGTCTCTTGAGTCTATCTCGGCATATTTAAGTTATGACCAAATGAGCCAAACTCATCAAGAGCTAGAAGAATATTTCTTCCATTAAGTTTCTTCGCTAATTTCTTCTTAGCTTTTTTTCTCGATAAAAAGATTTCTTCCAAAAGAGGATCATCTTTACTCTCGCTAGTTCTCTCGTTTGTGGTTAAATCTAACAATTCCCCACATCTAGTTTTTACGAGAATATGATTTTTTAGCTCTCTTGTAATTTCTTGCGTTTGAATATGAAGTCCGTTTTCATCTAAGCCACCATAGCCTACAACAAAGTCTATAGGTGTTTCTGTTAAAGCTGTAATAATCACCTTTTCAATAAAAAGCTTTTTTAACTAAGCATCCTTACCTATACCTTCAATAACAAAAATTGTTTGACACGCTTTTGGTGTTTTTGTTTTCTTGTAAAAGATTAATTTCCTTTTTTACCCTTTTAAACCTAAGTGCTTCATATAAATCTGCTTATCAACTTCAAAATCCTCAAAACTTTGTGTCACTTGAGTTAATTCACTATCTGTTTTTCTCATGTTTATCATAACAGCATTTTGCTTATGTTTATCAAAACAGTAACAACTGCTCATTCTCTTCATCAACTCTACCTTTAACAAGTATCATTTTACTGATCCCATCATTTTCAGAAAATGCAATCTCTTTAGCGAACTTGTAAGCCTCTTTTTTGCTATCACCCTTGTGTGGAATATCATTGTGCAAAATAGCACCTTTTTGAGTAAGATGGTAGATTAATATTTGGTATATATACATTATAATTCCTCATTATATTTTTTGTTGTTAACAGTTTAGTGAATATTTCAAAAAGATACAAGTAGGTAGCTCTATAATGTTTCTAGGATAGAGGTGA
>JAYEKJ010000039.1:0-15522 GCA_034660975.1 Campylobacterota bacterium | reverse complement strand
ATTTTTAATTAACTGTACCTTTCAAATACTCATAATGTAGCTAAATCGTGCTACAATATACTATTAGATAACAAGGGGTTAAATTATGTCTTTAAATGCAACAGTAAGAGCAAGAGTAGATGAATCTTTAAAATTTGATGCAGAGCATATTTTAAAAGAGTTAGGTTTGACTACATCTCAAGCGATAAATATATTCTTAAAAAAAGTAGTATCTGAACATGGGATTCCTTTTGAATTAAAAGTTCCAAGTGATAGACTAAAAACTGCTATGGATGAAGCTAAAAATAATGAGGGTACTTACCATGATGATATAGACGATATGATGAAAGACTTACGAGGTGCCCCTGGGGTAAAGTCTTGATAAAGTATCGTCTGTTTAAAACTAATTCTTTCAAAAGAGCTTATAAGAAGTTGAGATTAAGCGATGAAGAAGATTTAGCATACATTGATGTTATATATAATTTATTGTGTGATTTAAAGCTTATAGAAAAGTATAAAGACCATCAGCTAATAGGCAAACTAAAAGAGTTTAGAGAATGTCATATTAAGCCAGATTTACTTTTAATTTATATGATTGAAGATGATACTTTAAAATTAGTAGATATTGGTTCTCATAGTGAACTGTTTGATTAAAAAAATCTATTTACAAATTCAAGGTTTATATAAAGGGAGACAAGGGAAAAATCCCTTGCCTATGCTTAGTGAAGCCTAGGTGCAAATATGCACACAAGAATAATCGCTATTAGTAAGGGTATAAGAACTAACTTAGTGTTGGGTTTAAGAATAGATTTTAATTAACTCGGGTTTAAGTTATGAAATACAAATTTTTAAATAATCTTCTAAAGAGATTGACACTATTTGTGATGTCTTGTATAATTTGTAAAATATATAAAAGGTTGAGCTTTGCAACATTTAATAAGAACAGATGATTTTACACTAGAGGAGATTAATGAGATTTTAGCAGATGCTAAAAAATTTAGTGATGGAAGGTTTGATAGAATCTTACAAGATAAAATAATTATCACTCTATTTTTTGAAAACTCAACTCGTACTAAAAGTTCTTTTGAGATTGCAGCTAAAAGATTGGGTGCTGAGATGGTTCATCTTGATGTTGTAAACAGTTCTACAAAAAAAGGTGAGACACTTGTGGATACTGCCATGAATCTTGATGCTATGGGTCCAGATGCTATCATAGTTCGTCATCAAAATTCTGGTGTTCCTAAAATTCTTTCAAACAATACAAAAGCTTCAATCATCAATGCAGGTGATGGTGCTCATGCCCATCCCACTCAAGCACTTCTTGATCTTTATACTTTAACCCAACATTTAGGAGATTTAAAAGGTAAAAAAGTTGCTATCGTTGGAGATATAAAAAATTCAAGAGTTGCTAACTCAAACATAGAACTTTTAAGCCGTTTTGGAATTGAGGTGATTCTTGTAGCTCCACCCCATTTTTTACCAAAAACAACTCTAAGAACAACTCATTATTTAGAAGAGATAATCGATGAGGTTGATGCTATTATGAGTCTTAGAACTCAAACAGAGAGACACTCATCACAAAGTTACGCTTCTTTAAAAGATTATGCTAGTGATTTTTGTATCACAACTGAGTTAGTTGGTGATAGAGATATTATACTTCTTCACCCTGGACCGGTTCATAGAAATATAGATATTTGTGATGAACTTTTAGATGATAAAAGATGTAAAGTTTTAGAACAAGTTACAAATGGTGTAAACATAAGAATGGCAATACTTAAAAAACTGATAGCTACTACAATATAATTTATGCTATTTGAAGATTTAAACTCTCTAGGTTCCAAGAGAGAGCCTTTTTTATTTATAACAGACTTTAAGGCATCTACTGTTGAAATCATTCTGCTTAAAGATTTAAAAGATAAAAACATTGAGTTTTTCATAGATGAAAATTTTAAACCAATTGCACATAAAAATATATTAAAAAAAATCCCAATAACATTTAAAGAGTATAAAAAAAAATTTGATAAAGTGATTGAGAGAATCAAAGCAGGAGATACATACCTACTAAATCTAACAGCAAAAACAAAAATAGAAACACCTTTAACACTAAAGGAGATTTTTAAGAGTGCAAATGCTCATTATAAACTAAGATATAAAGATAAATTTATATGTTTTTCTCCAGAAAAATTTATACAGATTAAAAATGATAGAATCAATACTTATCCGATGAAGGGTACAATTAACGCTTCTGTAATAGATGCTAAAGAGAATATTTTAAATAATGAAAAAGAGATGGCAGAACATGTGATGGTTGTTGATTTACTGCGTAATGATTTGTCAATTGTAGCTACTGATGTAAAGGTTGAAGAATTTAGATATATAACAGAGATTGAAGCCGGAGATAAAAAACTACTTCAGGTGAGTTCACATATTAGTGGATATGTTGGAGATGATTGGCATGAAAGGGTTGGTGATATCTTAGAATCCTTACTTCCAGCAGGTAGTATCAGTGGAACACCAAAAAAAAATACTCTAAAGATTATTGAAGAGATTGAGAATTATGATAGAGGATTCTTTACAGGTGTATTTGGTGTATATGATGGTAATATGTTGGATAGTGGAGTTATGATCCGATTTATTGAAAAATATGATGAGGGACTTATATATAAAAGTGGTGGGGGAATAACTCTTGATAGTAACGCCCTATCAGAATACAATGAACTTTTAGATAAAGTATATTTACCATAGTTAGGGGCTAAAATGAAAAAACTAAAGAATTTTTTTACAAGTGGACTAGATATCAAAGATATATCTGAAGAGGTAAAAAGTCAGTATCAGATGCTAAATGTTGGTATTTTATTGTCCTCTTTAGGACTTCTATTTGGAATGAGTATAAACTATCTCAATGGTGACATAAATTTAATCTATATAGAGATTGTACTAGTAATTGTAAATATAATTTTATTTTTTATGCTAAGAAAATATAAAAAACATTTTGAATTTATAGCAACCCTATTTACAGCTCAATTTACAGTGTTGTTTTTATATTTAATGTACACACATGAACCAGTGGATATGAAGCATGTATGGTTATTTACATATCCAATTATTATATTATATTATCAGAAATTATCTAAAGCTTTCTTATGGCTCTTTTTTGTTGGTTTTATGATTCTAGTTGCTCCTTTCCAAGCTTTTATAGAGATTCTATATACTTTAGATCAGTTATTATATATATTTGTTGTGGTTTTAATTGTAGCTTCAACAATGTATTTTTATAAGATTAAGATTAATGAAGCAAGAAAATTAATTTTAGAGCAAAGGGAGCAACTTCTTAATTTTAATAAAAAACTAGAAAAAGAGGTTGCGTTAAAAACATCAGAGTTAAGAGATATTAATGAATCTTTAGAAGTTACAGTAAAAGAGAAGATAGAAGAGCTAATTCAAAAAGATAAACTTATCTGTGTTCAATCTAAACAAGCTGTGATGGGTGAGATGATTACAATGATAGCTCACCAATGGCGACAACCACTCTCAACAATTACTCTGCAAATATCTGATTATCAATTTAAACAACTGTTTAGAGAAAATATTAAAGAGCGAGAGATTGACAGAACGCTAGCTGAAATAAGTGATACAATAATGTATCTCTCTAGTACAATAGACGATTTTCAAACATATTTTCATCCAAATAAAGATATCACAGAGATAGAGATTCATGAACTACTTCAAAAAGCACTTAATTTTGTATTACCAAGATTAAAAAACACTCAAATAGATATTGATGTAGAAAAAAATATTGATATTTTTGTAAAAGTGTATATGAATGAACTGATCCAAGTTATACTAAACCTTTTAAATAATGCAATTGATGCATTGGTGGAGATAGATCGTGAAAACTTAAAAGTGCTTCTCAAAGTAGAGGAGAGTGGTGAAGATATTTTAATTACTGTTTGCGATAATGCTAATGGTATTGATGATAAAACTATAAATAGAATTTTTGAACCATACTTTAGTACAAAAGGTAAAAATGGAACAGGACTAGGTCTTTATATGAGTCAAATGATTATTCAAAAACAGTTTGATGGTTTGATTAATGTTAAAAGTTCAGATGAGGGTTCTACTTTTACAGTAAAGATTCCTAAAATAATCTCTTAAAATGAGATTGACAAGCAATTTTATACTTCAATGGCATCTAGTATTCTCCCTCTCTTTAATTTTTATTGGAGAATACACTACTACACTCTTTATTCAGTCAATTTATCTTCTAAGTTTAAATAATAGATTCTTTATCTATCTCTATATACCTATGTTGCACTTTGGATTAGTTAAACTATTTGCCTCATCTTATTATCCTCTGTATTTTTTAAATATTTTTATTTTATTGCTTCTATTAAAAAAGGAAGAGCTTGAGATTGAAGGTAAAAAAATTCTGTTTTTTTTATTGAGTATAGTTTTTATATATTTTATAACTTGGAAATTTGATGAGTTTATATATGATATCTATCTTTTTTTAAATATTGATGACAAAATCAACTCTATTAGTTATGAAGTTGTAATCTCTTTGATATTTTTGCACCTTTTAATTTTATTTATCTATGGGTTTAAAAATAATAAATAATTAAAGGGATATAATCTATAAAAAATATTAGGAATTTATATGTATATAGAGGATTTGAAATTTTCATTATGGGCTGATTTTATTGAGAGAGATTATTTAGATGGTGAATTTAAGGATTTAATTAATAAAGGTATCGTAAACGGTGCCACTTCAAATCCTGCTATTTTTAAAAATGCTATTTTAAATTCTGACGCCTATAAAGAGCAGTTAAGTGGATTAAAGGGGATGAACTCTAAAGAGAAGTATGAGGCAGTTGCGATTTTTGATATTAAAAAAGCTGCTGATATTTTAAAACCACTTTATGAAAAAAAAGATGATGGTTATGTGAGCATAGAGGTTGACCCATATCTTTGTGATGATGCAGAGGCAACGATTGCTGAGGGTAAGAGGTTATTTAAAGAGATAGATAGAAAAAATGTGATGATAAAAGTTCCAGCAACACCTGCTGGTTATAAAGCTATGGAAGAGTTGACATCATCTGGTATCCCAGTAAATGCTACACTTATTTTTAAAAAGTCACAAGCTCTTTTGTGTGCAGAAGCATTTAGAAAGGGTACAGAGAAGTTTGGTTCTAAGGTAGATACAGTTATTAGTGTATTTGTAAGTAGAATCGATAGAGCTTTAGATAAACACTTAGCAGAAAAAGGTGTTGAGGTGGCTTTGAGTGGAATCTATAATAGTGCAGATATTTATAGTAGCGTTGAGGAATTAAATATTTTAGGGTGTAGAACACTTTTTGCAAGTACAGGGGTAAAAGATGATTCACTTCCAGCTCATTATTATATAAAAGAGCTTCTGGCGTACAATAGTGTAAATACAGCACCAATTGACACAATAAAAGCATTTTATGAAAACTCATCAACAACAAATGCACTTCCAATATCAAAAGAGATTATAGAGAATCATTTTTCTAAAATAAAAGATGCTGGGATAGATTTCGATGAGGTGTTAGATAAACAGATAGCTGATGGATTAGAATCTTTTAAAGATGCATTTAAAGATATATTGGAGGCATTGTGATATGGAAAATCAAAAAGAAGAGCTACAAAAGGTAAGAAAATATCTTACACATATGGTTAAACATAAAGGTAGTGATTTACATATAAAATCTGGTGCAGTGTTTAGAGCGAGGATTCAAGGAAATATTACAAAACTGGGAAAAGATATATTTACAGCCGAACAAGCAGATGCTTTTGCTAAAGAGCTTTTAGGTGAAAGGTATGATGATTTTGTTGAAACAAAAGAGTTGGATATGGTTTACCCATTTGATGATAAAACTCGTTTTCGTGTAAATATGTTTTACCAAATGAATGGAATTTCAGCAGTATTTCGTGTGATTCCAGTAGAGATTCCTAAACTAGAATTGTTAAACCTTCCAGATGTGGTTGCAAGTTTTGCAAGTAAAGAAAGGGGTTTAGTTTTAGTAACCGGTGTGACAGGTAGTGGTAAATCAACTACACTTGCAGCGATTGTAAGAGAGATAAATGAAACAAGAGAGAAACATATAATAACTATTGAAGATCCAATAGAGTTTGTACATAAAGATGCAAAATGTATTGTGAATCAACGCTCTGTGGGGCAAGATACTCTCTCATTTGGAGCTGCTCTAAAATCAGCTCTTCGTGAAGATCCGGATATTATTTTAGTTGGTGAGATGAGAGATATGGAAACAATTAATCTCGCCCTCCATGCTGCAGATACTGGTCACTTGGTTCTTTCAACTCTGCATACTATCGATGCAAAAGAGACAATAAATCGTATCATCTCAACATTTCCAACAAATGAGCAAAATCGTGTAAGATTATCACTTGCTGGTGTTATTCAAGGTATTATCTCCCAAAGACTTGTAAAAACCGTAGATGGTGGTCGCCGTGCTGCTATGGAGATATTAGTTCGTACATCAACAATTGAAAAGCTAATTATGGATAATGAAGATTTTGGAATTAAAGATGCGATAGAGGATGGAAAACCAATATATAAATCACAAAGCTTTGATCAAGCGTTGTTGGATCTCTATAATGATGGAATTATAACAAAAGATGAAGCTAAGAAAAATGCTACAAGTGCATCGGATCTTGAACTTAAAATCAGTGGTTTAAATGGTGATGAAAACAATAAATCTGATGACGGAACCTCTAAAGATGTGACACAAGAGGATATTTTTGATTTAAAGTAAATTTATTAAACCCGGATTAAACTAGTATTAAAGCTTTCAATGTATAATTCCAAATAATTTTAATCAAGGATTTAATATGATAGAAGGTATTATTAGAGAGAGTATGAGTAAAGCGGGTACAAACGCGCTTCGTCGTGATGGTTATCTAATTGCTAACATCTACGGAAAAGGTTTTGAGAATATCAATGCTGCATTCAAAATGAATGAATATATCCGTGCTGTTCGCAACAAAGAGACTGTTGCATTTCCAGTAAAAGTGGATGGTAATGAGTTAAATGTTGTTGTTCAATCATATGAAGCACAAGCAGTTACAGGTAATCTTTTACATGTTGATTTAATGGTAGCACAACCAGGTGTTGCAACTAAATTTAATGTTCCTATTGTAGCAGTTGGTGAAGCAAAAGGTCTTAAAAATAAAGGTCTTGTACACATGGCTAAACCTCGTTTAACTGTTAAATGTACTCCAGAGAATCTTCCAAACTCTATTGAGATAGATGTAACTGAGATGGATACAGGTGATTCTAAACTTGTTCGTGATTTAGCAGAGATTTCAAATGTTACAATTTTAGATTCTGATCGTGTAGCACTAATCAGTATTATTAAAGCTAAATAATCATGCTTATAGTCGGACTAGGGAATCCTGGTTCCGAGTATGAAAAAACTCGCCATAATATAGGTTTTATGGTTATTGATGAGCTAATATCCCGTAAAAATGCTCAAAAACTCTCCTCCTCATCTTTTAAAGGTGAACTTTTTAAATTTTCAAATCATTTTTTATTAAAACCACTTACATTTATGAATTTATCTGGAAACTCTATTGTTGCAGTTAAAAAATTTTATAAAGTTGATGAAGTTGTTGTAATACATGATGATTTAGATCTCCCTTTTGGAACGATGCGTTTTAAGCATGGTGGAGGGCACGGTGGTCATAATGGGCTTCGCTCAACAGATGAAAAAATCTCACGCGAATATGCAAGAGTTCGTATGGGGATAGGTAAACCAGAGCATAAAGGTGAAGTGGCATCTTTTGTTTTAAGTAATTTTAATGAGAAAGAATCTCAACATCTTTCTTTATGGATTAGTAATTGTTGTGAAGCGATTGAATATCTACTTGAAAATTCTTTAGAAGATACAAGTTCTAAACATACAATTAAAAAATTTCAGTTACAATAACGCTATGTTAGCATTCAAGTATATATCTTTTCATTATATTAAATATTTCCTTATCATACTGATAGCTTTGGTATGTTTCATTGTTAGTTGGGATTATATGTTTGATTCACAGCGTCTTTTAACATCAGCTAACCTTATAGTAATATATCTTACATATAAAATATTTTTTGCCATCGATATGCTTTTACCATTATCACTTATATTTGCCATGATATCAACTAAGGTCTTTTTAATTCGCTCAAATGCTCTTGTTTCTTTTTACTCTTTAGGGTACTCAAAAGTTGATATCTTACGACCATTTGTGGTTGTTTCAACTTTAATAATTCTTTTGTTTGTATATCTTCATTCGCTACCAAGCTTCTCTAGAGCAAATGAATTTGCAAAAAATATACGGATAAATGGGGAGTATCTAAGTCCAACAAGAGATCTTTTTTTTACTTACGAGAATCAGTATATATATTTTTCTAAAATGATACCATTGCAAGAAAAAGCAGAGGGGATTAGAGTTTTTTCAATGAAAAATGATACATTAAAAGAGGTGCTAGTAGCTGATGTAGCGTATTATAGAGATAATTATTGGCACATAAAAAATGCAGATATTATTATTAAACCTAATCAACTAAATATTGATTCCATAGGTATAAAAATTGTAAATGAAAAAGACTTAAAAATCCTTGAGGGTTTCCGTCCAAAAGTGCTTGACCAAGTTTATGAGGGTAAAGTAAACTTTACTATCGGTGATGCGATTGATGCTTTTGCACTTTTAAAAGACCAAAATGTTAATACAGATACAATAAAAGGAGCTTTATATAAAATATTTATTTACCCATTTTTTGTTCCATGTTTAGTGGTGATAATCTTCTTTTTTGTTCCGATAGGTTCAAGATCACTAAATGTATCCCTATTTAGTTTTAGTGCAATATTAGCGACTTTAATTATTTGGGCAGTATTATTTGCATTGCTTGAACTTTCAAATAATAAAACAATCCCTAGCGAGGTTGGAGTTGTACTACCTGTGTTGATTTTATTTGCAATTTCAATTAGACAATGGAGAAAATATCGTTTATCGACATAGTAGTCATAATTATGGTCTCTTACTTATAACCAAAATATAAGCACTTTTTAGATAAAATAACTAAAAATATATTTGGAAATTTTATGATAAACTTTAAAGAATTAGCGAACAAATACAAAACACCTTTATATCTATATGATTTAGATTATATGACTACTCAGTATTCAGAATTAAAAGAAGCTTTCAAGGCAAGAAAATCTATTATGGCATATGCTGTAAAAGCAAACTCTAATCTAAGTGTTGTGAAACACTTTGCAGATTTAGGTGCTGGTGCTGATTGTGTTTCTATCGGTGAGGTTCGTCGTGCATTTTTAGCAGGTATTCCAGCTTATAAAATTATATTTTCAGGTGTTGGTAAAAGTGATGATGAGATTCGTGAAGCGATTGAGAAAGATATTTTATATATCAATGTTGAGAGTGAAGCTGAACTTGGTCGTGTTGAATTAATCGCAAAAGAGTTAAAGAAACAAGCAAGAATTAGTATTAGAGTTAATCCAAATATTGACCCAAAAACTCACCCATATATCTCAACAGGTTTACATGATAATAAATTTGGTGTAGATTTAGATAGTGCAAAAAGAATGTATATTAAAGCAAATAACTCAGAGAATCTTGATCCCGTTGGAATCCATTTTCATATAGGTTCTCAACTTACAGAGCTTAAACCTATCTATGAATCAGCTGAAATTGTTGCAGATTTAGTTCGCTCATTATCAAAAATTAAAATAGAATTGAAATTTTTTGATGTTGGTGGTGGACTTGGAATCAAATATGATGATGAAGTTACAATCTCACCTTACGATTATTCACAAGCGATATTAAGTACACTAAAAGGTCTTGACTTAACAGTTATCTGTGAGCCGGGAAGATTCTTAACTGCAAATGCAGGTTATTTTGTATCAAAAGTTCTATATGAAAAACAAAACGGTGCGAAAAAGTTTGTAGTGGTTGATGGTGCGATGAATGATCTACTTCGTCCATCTCTTTATAGTGCATATCATAAGATAGAAGCAATTACAGAATCTAAAAGTGAACCAAGGGCAGTTGATATTGTTGGTCCAGTTTGTGAGAGTGGTGACTTTTTCGCAAAAGATTATCCATTGCCAGAGTTAGAACATAATGACCTGCTTGTTATACATAGTGCTGGAGCTTATGGCTTTGGTATGGGGAGTAACTATAATACTCGTGGAAGAAGTGCAGAGGTAGCTATTAAAGATGGTGAGGTTAGATTGATTAGAAAAAGAGAAAGTTTTGATGATTTAATAGCTTTAGAAAAAGAGTTTCTTAACTAAGGGTAATAAGATGTATTTCATTGATGTTCAAGGTACCCTTATCAGCGATAAAGATAAATCTCCGATTCGTGGCAGTATTGAGTTTATAGATATGCTAAATGAGAAAAATATCCCCTATATGCTTGTAACAAACAACACTAAAAAATCTAGTGAGAATTTTTACAACTTTTTACAAGGGCAGGGATTTAATTTTGGTTTTGATAAATATCTTGACCCCTTGATGCTTTTAGAATCTAGAGTTGAAAAAAGTTCAGTAGCTGCTTATGGTGCAAAAGAGTTTTTAGATACTTTGATTCAGATGGGATATACACTTGAGTACAAGAATCCAAAAACTGTTTTAGTAGCTATAAAAGAGGATTTTAGTGCAGATGAATATGCACAGATGATAGATTTTCTTTTAGGTGGAGCATCTTTAGTTGGGATGCATGAAACTTCAATCTATGCAAAAAACAATAAAAGATACCCCGGTGTTGGAGCAGTTTTAAAGCTTCTTGAGTTTGCTACATCAGTATCTTATGATGTTGTTGGTAAGCCGAGTATCTCTTTTTATAAAGAGGCTTTAAAACTACTTCAAGTCCAAGATAATAAGATCAATTTTAGTGATATTGAGATGATTAGTGATGATGTTAAAGGTGATTTAGGTGGAGCTAAAGAGTTAGGTATGAAAACCACATTTGTAACTAGTGGAAAATATAAAACTCAAGAAGAGATAGTTCCATTTTTAAAAGATGAGTTAAAACCAGACCGAGTATATGCAGATATGCAAGAGATATTGGAGAAGATATGAATAATATAAAAAGTGAATGGGAAACATTAGAAGATTGTAGAGATGCACTTGATCTTATCGATAATGAGATGCTAGAACTTCTCAACAAACGGATGAAAGTTGTTCATAGAGTTGGTGAGATAAAAAGTGATGATGGTAGTGCAATATATAGACCTGAGCGTGAAAAGGCAATTATTGAGAGGCTTACAAAGATAAATGAAGATTCCAATGGTCTTTTAAATCAAAATGCTATTGAAGCGATTTTTTTAGAGGTTTTTGCAGTTTCAAGAAACTTAGAGTTACCAGAGAGAATCGCATACCTTGGACCTGAGGGGAGCTTTACTCACCAAGCAGCAGAGAGCCGTTTTGGTGCTATGAGTGACTATCTCTCACTTGGCTCTATCCACTCTGTTTTTCAAACATTAGAAGCAAAACGAGCTAAGTTTGGTGTTGTACCTATTGAAAACTCTCGTGATGGGATTGTTGGTGAAACTCTTGATTTACTCGCAAAATCATCTGTGAAAATTGTAGCTGAGCTTTATATGCCTATCCATATGTCATTTGCTACTAAAGCTACAAAACTTGAAAATATCACAAAAATCTACTCTAAAGATAAAGGTTTTGGTCAGTGTAGAGAGTTTTTATCTCAACATGGATTAGTAAATATTGAACAGATTCCAGTAGAGTCAACTGCTAAAGCTGCAATTTTAGCAGCAGAGGATGAAAACGCAGCTGCTATCTGTTCCCATATCGCAGCAAAACTTTATAAAGTTCCAACAATGTTTGAAAATATAGAGGATGAGCATGATAGTTCAACTCGCTTTGTGATTTTGAGTGATTTTAAAAATGGGATAAGTGAAGATGATAAAACTTCGATTCTCGTGAAGCTTCATGATGCACAAGAGCCAGGTTCATTGGTACATTTCCTACAAGATTTTGATAATGAAAACATCAACTTATCAAAAATAGAATCTCGTCCATCAAAGGATAAAAGTGGTTTTGGTTACTGGTTTTATATAGATTTTTATGGTCATATTGATGAGGAAGCGATACAAAGAGTTTTAGAGAAACATGATGGTGAAGTAACATGGCTAGGAAGCTATGTAAAAGGTGAGGATTAAAATATAGATGATGAAATTTAACAAAAAACTAGAGAGTATTAAAACTTATGAAGCTGGTAAGCCGATAGAGCTTGTTGTTCGTGAGTATGGAATCGAGCCAAAAGATATTATTAAACTTGCTTCAAATGAGAATCCTTACGGTTGTTCACCAAAGGTTCAAGAAGTAGTTGTAGATATTGTTTCAAATATGGCACTTTATCCTGATGATTCTATGACAAAATTAAAAACTGCTTTAAGTAGTAGGTTCTTAGTAGATGATAAAAATATAATTATAGGTTCAGGTAGTGATCAGGTTATTGAATTTTTGATGCACGCAAAAGCCAATTCTGATTCTAAGATTCTAATCAATAGCGTAACATTTGCAATGTATGAGATCTATGCAAAACATGTTGGTGCAAAGATTATCAGAACAGCTTCACAACATCATGATTTAGATGAGTTTTATAAACTCTACATTGAAGAGAAACCATCAATCATCTTTTTATGTACACCAAACAATCCAACTGGCGATGCAATTGATTCTAAGGAGATGTTTGATTTTATAGCTAAAATAGATTCTGATACTTTAGTTGTAGTTGATGGTGCTTATATGGAGTATGCCTCTTTTAAAGATGAGAGTAAAAAAGTTGAGCCAAAAGATTTGATTAAAAAATTTGATAATGTTGTTTATCTAGGAACTTTTTCAAAAGCTTATGGTCTTGGTGGTATGAGAGTTGGATATGGTATATCAAACTCAAAAATCATAAAAGAGTTTTATAAACTCCGTCCACCATTTAATATCACTACACTCTCTCTTGAAGCTGCATCTGTTGCTTTAGATGATGAAGAGTTTGTAGCTAAATCTATCTCTTTGAGTTTTGATGAGATGAAAAGATATGAAGAGTTTGCAAAAAACAATGATATAGAGATAATAAAAAGTTATACAAATTTTGTAACATTAAAATTAAAAGGGAATCGAAACTCTACTGATATAGCAAATAATCTTCTTAAAAAAGGGATGATAGTAAGAGATTTAAGTGGTTATGGGATGAATGCGATTAGAGTTACTGTTGGTACATCAAAACAAAATAATCGTTTTTTTGAATTGATGTTAGAGATCATATAGTATTATAAAACAGTTGGAACTCAATGGACTTTAAAGCACTTTTTTCACAGTTAGTAGTACTTTATGCTAAGTTAACTAAACAACAAAGACTTATCATTGGTGCAGCTGTTGTAGGTATAGTAGCATTTTTGATTTTTTTGGTTGTGTTTACTTCAGATAAAGATACCAATGCTAAATATGAAGTTCTTTTTGAATCTTTAAGTTCTGAGGATGCTGCAAAAGTTGTCAATCAATTAGAACAAGATGGTATCCCTTATGAGCTTTTAGATAACAATGTCATCATGGTTCCCAAAAATGTAGTTTATAAACAAAGAATCTCTATTGCTGCATCGCAAGGTATCACAAAAGATAAAGATGGTGTGGGTTTTGAACTTTTCGATAATCAAGAGTTTGGGGCAACAAGTTTTGATCAGCAGATTAAACTTCTTCGTGCTAGAGAGGGTGAACTCTCCCGTACCATCAATGCCCTAACTCCGATAGAGAGTGCTAGTGTTAGTTTAGCTTTACCAAAAGAGACTCTGTTTGTATCTAAACAAAGCTCTCCAACTGCTTCTGTAATGGTTACTCTTGTAGAGGGGCGAGTTTTATCTTCAAAGCAGATTCGTGGTATAAAAAATCTAGTTGCATCTGCTATACCAAAAATGACAGCACAAAATGTTACTCTTATTAATGCTTCTGGTGAAACTTTAGGGGATGATGATGAGATGGCACAGATGGGTGAGCTATCAGCTGTTCAACAAAAGTATAAAATAAAACAAGAGAAGAAAAAACAGCAAAAAATATTACAAGTTATTGCACCATTTGTTGGTGGTTTAGATAAAGTTGTTGCACAGGTGACAATAGAGTTTGACTTTTCAATTAAAAACTCAACCTCTGAAACATTTGATCCTGAAAATGTTGTAAGAAGTGAACAAATTAAAGAGGAAAAAAGGGAGGGTGGTGCACCAGAAGTTGTTGGAGGTGTACCTGGAACAGTTAGTAATATTGGTCCAGTTCAAGGACTTAAAAGTAATTTGATGAGAGAGAAATATGAGAAAAATGAGGGGACAACCAATTATGAAATTGGTAAAACTGTATCAACAACAAAATCTCAATTTGCAAGAATAAAAAGGATCACAGCTGCTGTTATTGTTGATGGAAAATATAAATTTAAAGTTGCAGATGATGGTACTGTTACTGAAGTAGCTGAATATGAACCATTAGTAGAATCTGATTTAGATGCTCTTACATCATTAGCTAGTCGCTCTATTGGTATAGATGATACTAGAGGTGATCTAATTAGTGTGAAAAACTTACAGTTTAAACGCCAAGATATATCTGCTGGTGCAGATGGAGTTTCTAAAGCCTTAATTTTTAGTGAAACTTATTTAGCACCTTTTTCTGGTCTATTTAAATATGTTTTTGTTCTGTTATTACTTCTTATTGTATATAAAAAAGTTATCTCACCATTTGCTGAGAGAATGCTTGAAGTGTCAAAAGATGAGGAGGATTTAACTAAGCCAATTTTAGATATTGATGATGATGAAGATGAAGATTTAGTTGAAAAAGTTCAAGCGATGCGTAAAAAAGTTGAGGATCAATTAGGTGTAGGTGAAGGGTTTAATGAAGATGAACTTAAACATGATGTACTTTTAGAAAAGGTTAAAGCTATGACAGAAGATAATCCCGAAGAGATATCTGCACTGATTGAAGCTTTACTTGGTGAAGAATTAGAAAATTTAGGTGAGGCTAAAAAAGGATAGTATATGAATTTATCTCCAGTACAACAAGCCGCCTTTGATGAGATGAGTATGGCAGAAAAAGTTGCTATATTATTGATTCAAATAGGTGAAGAGAATACAGCAGCTATATTTGCTAATCTTTCAGTAGATTCTATTACTGAAGTATCCAAATATATTGCAGGTGGTAAAACTATTGAAAAACAGGTAGCAACTGCAATTTTGGAAGAGTTTCATGCTATTTTTCAATCTGGTCAATTCTTAACTACTGGTGGTTTAGAGTATGCTAGGGAGTTACTATATAGAACCTTAGGACCAGAAGAGGCTAAAAGAGTTTTAGATAAATTATCTAAAAGTATGCAAAACACTCAAAACTTTGCATACCTTTCTAAAATTAAGCCTCAACAACTTTCAGACTTTATTGTTAATGAGCATCCACAAACAATTGCGTTGATTTTAGCTCACATGGATGCCACTGAAGCTGCTGATACTATCCACT
>JAYEKJ010000038.1:0-3270 GCA_034660975.1 Campylobacterota bacterium | reverse complement strand
GAATCATATAAGTTAATGCATAATGTGTAAGTTGAGCTTCATGTGCTTTTTTACAAGCCTCTAAATCAACTACTTCTTTTTCTTTATCAAATATTTCTTTTAGTGGTTTAATTATCTCATTTAATTCAGATAATTTTTTATATAAAGAAAGTCTCTCTTGCGTAGTTTCTTCTAAAAGGATATTTTTCTCTTTTAAAACATCTACTTCAAGAGTCCATTTATTAAGTCTTTTTTCAAGTTGTAATGTTGGCTTATTATTAGTTTTAGCAGCTTCAAGTTTTTTAGATACATCATCTAAAGTACTTTTTGCTTTTTTTAACTTACTATCAATATCAGATAGCTTTTTAATAGCTTTATCACAATTTTCAATCGAAGAAATAATTTCTTTTCTCTCAGCAAAGTAAATTTCTAACTTACTATCCATTTCTATGAAACCACTTATAATTTTTGAAGATGTTTTTAAATCACTTATACCTAAGCTGCCATCTTTAGCAGTATATACACCATCAGCTATCCCAGTTAATGCAAATTTATTCGCATTTTGAGTGTCTTTAAACATCTCTAATGGAATATCTACATTCATAGAAACTTCTGATGCGATACATGTATCAAATAGTAAGACTTCTTTGAAATAAACTTTAAAAAGCTTACAAGCAAGTATAAATATCTCTAATTTTGAGTTATTTTTAAGTTCATCTGGATTTAAAAATTGATACTCTTTGTTGAGTTCAACTTTCATTGCTCTAATGCAAATATTTATGTTTGGTAGTTCACCATGAGCGATTTTATGCTTAACAGCAATATCACGACCTAGATGAACTAGATTACCAGTAAGCATATTTGCATTACTTCCAAAATTAACTTTTATTATTTTCTGCATTAAAAAGTTTTGGCTATTGCCAAAAAAACCTGTATAAATTGATCCGCTTAACCACATTTTAAAATTGCTTTCAAATGCTTGTTTTGCAAAATCTGATATTGCTCTATCAATAGAACAATTGTTTTGAAGTATATATTCAGCAAATTGATGAATAATTTCATCTTTGCTTATTTTATTTTGATGGCTTGCTACCATAATAAGTCCTTTTGACTAATGATTAGACATAGGAAACTCAAAAGAGTTCCTAGCCATACTTAGTGTTACCTAAGTGGTTAAAAACTCTATAATGAGCTTATTTACTTATTTTTTAGCATATAATAAACAGAACCTGCCATTATATAGCCAGTTAGGTTATGGAAGAAGAATCCACCTCATTTATGGGGTGGAGTATCAATCTCTTTCGAGACTTCTAACATCTCATCTTCTATAGTATTTCTTTTATATTTTCATTCTGAAGCACTTCATTAACATCTCCACCAAGATTTGCATCCCATGTAATAATAGTAACTATTGCTCCAGCTTGCTCTAAAAGTATTTTTAATTTAGATGCACCAATTTGCCCAGCTTTATCTTGATCGAAATATAATTCAACAATACGACCTTTAAAAAGACCTAACATCTCTTCATTTATTCCATTAATACCAGGAATAGCAATGTCACAAAACTCATTTTTACTAGGCATACTATGTAAATCTTTTTGACCTTCAAAAAAACGAAAGTTAATAGATTTATTTAGCAATGCTTCGCGAGTCAAGTGATAAGGTAAAGGTTGAGCTATACGACCATAAGAAAATTCTGGTTCTTTATTTGTATCTTGATGATATTTACCCTCTTTATCCGTCCACTCTTTTAACTGAGTTTTTCTGTATTTCAATCCAGTAACCATGTTGGTATATAAATCAAAATTTGGAATAACGATTAAAGCTTCTTCAACACTTTGTTTAAAAGTATATGGGAATTTAGAATCAACATTATTTAAAACACCATATTTAAGTAAATCTTCTAAAGGGAAGAATTTTTGTAAATATTTTAATAAATCTGGTATATCTGTTTTAAAAAGACACCCTACTTTAGAATCTATCATTTGAACTTTTTCTAAAAGTATAGGTTCTATTTTTGCTGAAATTCCTATGCTTTTGAAATAATTGATTTTTTGCCATTGTTTAGTATTTCTACTAAAGTCATATATAGCAGTTGCAATCATTTTAAATTGTTGAACTTCTGTCATATCTTCATATTTATCAGTATATTTAGTCCAATCCAATTCTCTATATGGGATTGTTTTATCAAACTCCATGTAGTTAACTGTTGGTACTTCTATTTTTTTAGGAACTAATAAAGGTTTATTAGATACTTTTTTCTCTTTTGTGCTATCTATATGAACTTCATTAATAGTAAAATCAATACCAAGATCATCAGCTAAAAGATTTAAAGCTTCTCCGTAACTTTTATTATATTCTTCTGCGAAAGCTGCTATAAAATCACCATTAAAACCACACGAGGTTCTATGTTGACAGATAACCGCTTTTGCAGTTCCTTGTGCTGGAATCCACCCTCTTTCTGCTTTACCACTACTATTAGCTCCAAAACCTTTACATTTAGGACAAACGATAGTAACACTTCTTGTACCTTTTGCGTCAAGAAAAGCAAGTTGTGGTGAATCTTTATCTAATTTTTCTAATACCATCTTTTTTTTTGTATCAAAATCAAACTGTTCATCATTTAGAAGTTCAGCAAATTTTTTACAACTTTTTATGATAGATTGTTTTCTTTCTATTTTTTCTATCCAATCCAACTGACTAGTAACTATTTCTTTGAAAAAATATTGTGCTGATGATATAGACTTAAATTTTTTTAAACCAAAATAACTGTTTACAATTTTTTTATTCTCATCATCTAGTAGTTGTAAATAATAATTCATATCTAGCATTGTTCGATCTCCTAGTTTTGTTCAAATGCTTCTGTAAAAGCCCAATTAGCTTCTTCTAAGCAATATTCATTTAAAAATTCTTGTAAAGCATCATAGCTTTCATTTCTATAATCATACATAATAAGTCCTTTAGACTAAAAATTAGACACAGGAGTACTCATAAGAGTTCCTAGTCATAGCTATTGCTACTTTTGAAACTCTTTATGAGTTCACTTATTTTTTGATATTAAAAATTCAAGCTATGAATTTCTTTTTTCTATTTTACTACTAATATCTTCTGAAGCTGTTTCGATCATAATGTCAAAACCTATGCAAAGCATATAAGATAGTACTGCTGTTATTAATATTGTTTTCATAATAAGTCCTTTAGACTAAAAATTAGACACAGGAGTACTCATAAGAGTTCCTAGTCATAGCTATTGCTACTTTTGAAACTCTTTATGAGTTCACTTATTTTTTG
>JAYEKJ010000037.1:0-3327 GCA_034660975.1 Campylobacterota bacterium | reverse complement strand
GCTTAATGGATAGTAGCAACCCCTATACACACCCCTATATTGTGGGGATGTGGATAGTATGGAGGGTATGGAGGTCTGTTTTAATCCTTGCAATAATAAGAGAGTAAAGAATAAATCTTTTTCAAAAAACTATCCATACTATCCATAAGCTCCACTTTCCCCTATTTTAGGGGCTTTTACTATCCATATACTCATTCCAAACTATCCACCACTATCCATATTAATAAAAATAACCTCACAACTACAAATAATTATAAATCATAGCCATAAGAACAGATACGCATCTACAAGAAGAGTCTATTAGGGCAAAAAAACACTATATACAATTGATTCTGTTTTAGATACAGTTACTATATAATATTACGAAAGGGGAAAAATGGCAAGTACAAATTTACAAATGCTACAAGCAACAGCAAACAACATAGAATCAGACGAGTGCTACACTCCAAAAGAGGGTGTAGAGCCACTCCTAGAGTTCTTAGATTCTGGACTAGTTTACTACGACTGCACCTCTGGAATCAGTTCAAACATAGTGAACAACCTAAGCTATAACGGCTATAAATGTTTAGAGAGTGGAGGTAAGGATTTTCTAAGAGATGAGATTCCAGATGATGTAGATGTGATTATCACAAACCCACCATATAGCAAGAAAGATAAGTTCATAGCAAGATGCTACGAACTAGGTAAGCCTTTTGCTCTGCTACTACCAGTCACAGCACTTCAAGGGCAAACAAGAGGGGAGATGTTTATAGAAAACGGTATCGAGATTCTAACCCTCAACAAGAGAATAGACTTCACAGGCAAAGGCTCACCTCACTTTGGGGTGGCTTGGTTCTGTCACAATCTGCTACCTGAGAAGTTGTTGTTTAGATAGATTTTATAAAATAGTCGGACGGAAATAAATATAAAAAGTACTTCAAACCACCACCCGCTAGTCAATAGAGGATGTTGGGAATTACTATTATAGATATATAAAAAAATTATTTAATGCTTTATAGTTTTTGTTTAGATTCCATAAGTGGATATAAGGCTAGATAAGAATCTAGAGGGTGTAAATACACTCAAAATATAAAACTAAGCCACCTCGTACAAATATAGGGCGTTAATTACTCAGATTTGCTAGTTTCTTGGGTTGTTTTGGTAGTATCTGATTCTGTTGGTTCAAAAAAATCAGCAACAGATACATCAAATAATTTAGCTAATTTACATAGATGTTCTAGGTTAAACTTCTTACTATGAGCATAGTTCTCAGCATTAGCATAAAAACCCGATGACTGCTGACCAATAGACAAAGCTACTTCTAACTGACTCATCCCTTTTTCTTGTCTAATCCTCTTAATGTTAGAAGATATTGTTTTAAAATAGTTATCAAGTTCACTTTTAGTAACAATATCAGGTAAATTTAACATATTTATTCCTATAGGTAGTATTTCTATAAGTTTATTTGTTGTAGAGTTTCTTATCAATTACCGTTAGGAATTATTTCTATAGGTATGATAATTTAAAATGGAGAAGTAAAATGAAGAAAGTAGTAATAGGTGCAATAGCATTATTAACAATAGCAGTATCAGCTTATGCATACGAAGGTTTATCTACTCAATGGATAGATGGTAATAAAAAGTTCTGTAAATATTCAGGTGGAACCATTATTACAATTAAGACTTATGATATTTGTCCTATTTCAATAGATTGATTAATGTGAGAAGAAGATGGTTAAGTTTAGTTGTAGCTGGAGCAATGGCAGTTGGTTTTAGTGGGTGTAGCACTATTATGGGACAAACTAGACAGGGTGTGAAGATTAACAGCGTTCCTACTAAATCAAATTGTGAAGTATTTAAGGATGGAGATAAAATTAAAAAATATCGTAACTCCAGAAGAAGTTACTTTAGGAACATCTGGTTATCCTGACTATGTAATAAGCTGTATGATTGATGGAAGTAAAAGAAAAAGTAAGGTTGAATCTGGATTAAATGGCTGGTATTTTGGTAATATAATCTTTGGTGGTTTACTTGGAATATTAATAGTTGATCCTATTAGTGGAGCTATTATAAGTTATGATGATGTAAATGTTACTAAAAATTCAACTCTATAAGCTAAGAGTTAGTCGATGAAGCTATGGAAGCTTGGAAGCTAGTTGGAAATAGTAAAATAAAAAAAGATTGTAGTTATCTATATTAAACTAAAATATAAATTTAGATACAACAATAATGATTTAAAAAGATAAGGGTATGATATGAAGAAAAATATTTTATTGGCTAGTTTGTTGTTATGTGGTAGTATTAGTTGTGCAAGTGAAGTTAAAAATGATACTTTTATAGGTTTGGAAGTTGGTAAGGCTAAATTTACCACTACAGCCAGTAGCTCATATTATGGCAGCGAAACAGAAAGCGTGAATGAAGAATACCTATCATTAAGATTAGGTAAAGTATTAGATAAAGGGCGAGTATTAGCTTCTTTAATTAAATATAATACAGAATCAGGGGTAAGTGCTAGTTCTATAACTGGTGGATATGATTATTTTTTATCTACTACTTCAAGCTTTAAACCTTATATTGGTGCTAATGTTGGACTTGCATTTCGTTCTTTTGGTGACACAAGTCTTGATGGTTTTGTTTATGGTGTAGGAATTGGTGGATTAATTTCAATAAATGATACTACAGATATAGATATTGGCTTAAAATATAATCTTAGTACTCAAAATGATTCGGACGATTCATATTGCTATGAAGACTTTGATATTGATTCTGTTGTTAAACTTGGTGTAGCAATTAATTTTTATTTCTAATATTGCTTATTCTATCCTCATTTGAGGTGGAATGAAGCTGGGGGGGCATGTGATGAATATCCACCTTTTTCTCGTCCCATATATCATTCTATGGGACACATAAGAATCATGCAAGCCCCACAAACAAAATATACTCTCAATATAATATAAAGCCACCTCGTCCAACTATAACTCATCTACACTCAGATTATTTTGCTATAATTACTTCAACTAGATAAAAGGATGCTATTGTGCATATTGCATTAAACATTAAGAATGAATCTTTGTCCCAAAAGGTATTGGATTTTTTAGCCTCTTTTAAACAAGAAGATATAGAAGTGCAAACATTCACTGATGAAAAAGAGAAGTCGTTTTCAGAGTTTGCTGGTTTATGGAAAGATAGAGATGTGGATCTAAAAACCATAAGAGAAACAGCTTGGAAAAGATAGTTTTAGATACCAATATCTTGATAGAGATACTCAAAGGTAATCAAGCTATCATCAAAAAACTAGAGAGTTTTAAGGAGAGTTTTTGTATCAGTTCTATCACTGCTATGGAGCTAT
>JAYEKJ010000036.1:11974-15787 GCA_034660975.1 Campylobacterota bacterium | reverse complement strand
AGTAGCAAAACCGTAACCACATTCTTATAATATTCTAAAAATTATATTAATGGGGTACAGATGATTACAAAGCATAAAAAGAGTTTAATCTCTTTGGCAGTATCTATAACACTTTTCTCAACTTCACTTCACGCTCAAAATAGTGATAAGATTGTTGAATCTATCATGAAATTAAGAGGTGATGTTGAATCACTTTATACAAAAATTGATGAGAACAAAGTAAACCACAAAGCACAGATGAAATCTATCGCTCTTCAAGTTGCTGACTCTGAAGCTCAAATAAATAGAAAAACAACTTCTATAAAATTAGCTGATTTAGAGTTACAAAAAATCAAAGTTAAAATTGCCAATACATCTACGAGTAATATTGAACTAAAACCCCTACTTCACAGCTCTTTTGACCTGCTAGAGACTAGTATCAAAGAGGGAATCCCATTTAAAGTTCCTGCTAGATTATCTGCTTTAAATAAGATTAAATCTGAGCTTAAAGAGGGGCTTATTACTCAAGAGAAAGCTCTTGCACTTTTATGGGTAAGTTACGATGATAACATCAGACTTACTAAAGAGATTGGTCTTTTTAAACAAAATATCAAAGTTGATGGTGTCAATGTTTTAGCACAAGTTGCAAAAATCGGTTCAGTGATGATGTACTTCTCAACACCAAACAACAAAGTTGGATATGTTGTCAAAGATTCAACTGCTTATAGCTACAAAGTTGCAACAAATGAGGAAGATATTAAAAATATCGTAGCTTTGTATGATGCACTTCAAAAGAACATCAGAACTGGTTACTTCACACTACCAAACGCACTTATTTTAAAAGGGGCTAAATAATGAGATTCTTTACAACTGCACTACTAACACTTGTTTTAATGCTGAGTTCTTTGAACGCTGATGAGCTTTCAGATGCTTATATAAAAGAATACACTTTCTTAAAAGCACAAAAAAATGAGTTAAAATCAAGACTTAAAAAAGAGCAAAAACAACAAAATCGTGAAATCTCTAAGGGTAAGAAAAAAGTATCTGCTCTTCAAGATAAGTATGTAAAACTTTCTAAAGATTTGAAAACTGAGGAACTAAGTATTGAAAAAGCAACTCAACTACTTAGTGATAAAACGAGCAATAAAGATATTATAAACAGTGTAATTATTCAAGCTAAAATGGCTCTTGGTGATTATGGGATTAAAGTTGATGATTCTTCACCTGCACAAGTTGATACTATGGAGAGAGCATTTAAAGATTCTGCAAACTTATACGATAGATTATCTTCGATTCAAGTGATAGATGGTCAGTTTTATAAACTAGATGGAACAACTGCCAAAGGTAAACTAGTTCAAATCGGTAATATCGCAACTTATGGAGTTTCCAATAATGTTCAAGGGGCTTTAGCACCAGCTGGTGGTGGTCAGTACAAGATTTGGAACAAACCAGGTTCTTCTGATGATGCAAAATCATTTCACGATAAAATCTTACCTAAAACGATAGATATTTTTGTATATGAGAATCTCCAAAAAGAGGTTGATTACCAAAAAGAGAAAACTATTGAGGATACTTTAGAGGGTGGTGGAACTATCGGTTACATCATTTTAGCTCTTGGGGCATTTGGTATTTTACTTCTTCTTTTAAGAGTTATTTTCTTAGCACAAGCTGGTTCAAATGTTAAAAAAATCACTAGCATTGTGTATGAAAAACTAGAAAATGGAACGGGTGAAGATGCTTATAAAGCGATTGAGCATTATAAAGGTTCAACTGCGAGAGTTATCCGTGCAACTTTAAGAAACATCGATAAAGATAGAGATCATATCGAAGATATCGTAATGGAGAACATCTTAAATGAAAATACAGCTCTTGATAGATTTGGTAACTTCATCTTAGTTCTTGCAGCAGTTGCTCCACTTCTTGGTCTTCTTGGAACTGTTACGGGGATGATTGCAACATTTGACATCATCACAACTCATGGTACTGGTGATCCTAAGCTTCTCTCAGGTGGTATCTCAGAAGCACTTGTTACAACGATGCTTGGTCTTGTGGTAGCGATTCCTTTACTTTTACTAGGAAACCTTCTTGGTGGATGGGCGCAAAGTATCAAAGATTCTATGGAACAAAGTGCATTGCATGTAGTAAATCTTTTTGAGAAACACAACGCAAAATGATTGATTTTATCATAACTAACCTAGAGCTATTCGTGACCTTTATGAATAAAGGTGGGATAGTTATGTGGGTTTTATTTGTCCTAAATCTCTTTCTTTGGTATGGGCTTGGGTATAGATACCTAACTCTTCAAAGAGGGACAATGGGAAATGTAAGAAGACTTGTTGAGAAACATGAAAAAAAAGGTTCAGACAAAGAGTTTAAAGGGATGTTAGATTATGCCATTGCAGATGCTCTCATAGCATCAAAAGTAGCAATAAGCATAGGTAAAAAACAAAGAAACTATATAGAAGATGCACTTTTTCCTTATATTATCTCTATTAAAAAATACTCAACTTTAGTAAAAACCATAGTTGTTCTAGCTCCACTTATTGGACTTTTAGGAACTGTTATGGGGATGATTGAGACTTTTGATGCTCTACAAAATTCTGCTATGTTTTCACAAGGAGATTCTATCTCAGGTGGTATCTCAAAAGCACTTTTTACAACTGAGTTAGGTCTAGTAGTAGCAGTTCCAGGGTTAATCTTTGGAAAAATACTCGATAGAAAAGAGGATAGATTTGCCTTAGAATTTGAGCAAATCACAGATATTATAAGTACAAAGGAATCATAAATGAGATTTAGACCAAAAAAACAAGATGTTGACAATATTGATGTATCGCCACTAATAGATATGGTTTTTATTTTGCTAATCTTTTTCATGGTTACAACAACTTTTGTAAAAGATATGAAACTAGACCTAAACCGTCCTAGTGCAGCTTCTGCATCATTGAGTGATGCTAAAGTTATCCGTGTTTATATCGACAACTCTAGTGAGATATACATAGACAACCAAGCTGTAAAAGTGTGGGCAATTCAGAGTAAACTAAGAGATTTACTTAGAACTTCAACTGACAAAGCAGTTTTAGTTGTAACAGACACCGACATCCCAGTCTCTTCACTTATAGATGTGATAGATGAGTGTAAACAAAGTGGTGCAAAAGATGTAGCCGTATCAACAACAAAAGAGTTGGGATAATCTATAATGGCAAATAAAACATATAGTGCCAAATATAAAGGCTTAAAAGCATTTTTTATAATGCTTTTTGGTGGGCTTCTTATGATAGTTTTGGTTGTCTCTTTTAACAAAAGTGTCAAAGAGAAAGAGGAAGTTGAGAAAACAAAAAGCAGAATCGTAGCAGTAGCAACGAAGAAAAAGCAAGTCTCAAACAAGCCAAAACCAAAGCCTAAACCAAAACCTAAAAAAGCAACACCAAAAGCACCAGCACCAAACCTAAACTCTATGCTAGGTGGAATCGCCATGAACATCCCAGAGTTTGCAACTGAGAGTATAAGTGGTGATACAAGTGACCTGCTTGATGACATAGTCGAAGACACAGTTATGACAGAAGGCACAGTAGATTCCAAACCAAAAGTAACATCTCGCTCACCAATGGAGTACCCAGCACAAGCACTAAAAGATGGAATCAAAGGTTTTGTAATCATAAACCTACTTATCGCAAAAGATGGAAGTGTTGAGTTAGCAAAAATTATAGAATCTAACCCCGAGGGTGTATTTGACAACACTGCTATAAACGGAGTAAGAGGATGGAGATTCACCCCTGCAAAATACAAAGGAAACCCTGTTAAAGTTTGGGCTAAACAGAAAATTAGTTTTAATTA
>JAYEKJ010000036.1:6376-11874 GCA_034660975.1 Campylobacterota bacterium | reverse complement strand
AATCTAACCCCGAGGGTGTATTTGACAACACTGCTATAAACGGAGTAAGAGGATGGAGATTCACCCCTGCAAAATACAAAGGAAACCCTGTTAAAGTTTGGGCTAAACAGAAAATTAGTTTTAATTAATACTTATACTATGGGGCTTATGTCCCATAAAATTAATTATTACATTCATAATAATTACAAAAATTATTAGAAATATCCTCAAATATTTTAGATTTTAAAGTTCCATATTTTTTAATAATAATATTTTTATCAATAATAAAAGTTTTACGAATCATGATTTTAGAATCTTTTGGTAATAGTCCATCGGATAACATCTCATTATTTATAATAAACTCATCATCATGTAATTTATCTATTTGACTACTAATCGCTATACAAATGAAATCATTATTATGGTAGGTTCTCTTTAAAAATCAAGACAGGTCTTTGCTTATAACTTTTCAAATCACTAAAATAAAATTTACAAAGTACAATGTCAAATTTTTTAATATCTAGATCCATACTTCATCTTCTATATTATCCTTCCACTCTTCAATAGAGTTAGCACTACTGTTTGACATTGATGAAATTTCACTATTATTGTGAGGATTATCACTAATCATTATTGTAATTTTTGCATCATCTTGTTGTAAATTAGCATATTTCTCAAGCACATGAACTATACCATTTTCAATATGTGTATCAAATTCAACTGCATACATTGTTAAATCCTTTTGTAAATTAATTTAATTATATCAAATAAATTTCTTTTAAATAAACTTTTTTAATTTTCAAGACAAAAAAACTTTTTTTATTTCATACAATTAATGTCACTAACTTGTAACAATCGAGTAATAAATAAGTAACTTAACATGAGTAATATTACATAAATATAGGAGTCCGTAGAATGAATAAAATAATGAATATTTTCTTTTATCTGTTACTCATAAACATCTCTGTTTATGCACAAAATAAAGAATCTGATGTTAATCACTTAGCCTTAGCTACATTGATGATATATGATGGGAAGTTAGATAAGGCTCGTGAAGAGTTGGATCTTGTTAACAAAGAATCTCAAACTTTTGATGCATCTAAATACTACACTGTTAAAGGTGTTCTAGCATCAAAGATGGAAGATGATAAAGGTGCGATATTTAACTTTAACAAGGCAATAGAAGCTACAAAAATAAAAGTTTTTAAAGCTCCTAAAGTTTTTAAAAAAGAGAAGTATCTTTTCTCACTCGGTAGTAGTAAAGCTAAAGAGGATAACACTCCAAAATTTGATGGTAAAAAAGTAAAACAAGAGAAATTAGATAAACTTTATATCTACCTCTCACAAGCTTACCATAAAGTAAAAGATTACGCTAATACTGCTTCATCTTTAGATTTAGCTGGTGAAAAAGGGAGAGACAGAGCTTCACTTTTTGCTCTTAGGGCTGATTGTTACTGGAAGATAAAAGAGCATTCCAAAGCGATAGAGGCTTTAAACAGAGGTTCAAAACTATTTCCAAATGACACAACTTTACTTAAACAAAAATTTTACTATTTTGCTGATTTAGGACTCTATATCTCAGCTGTAGAAAATGCAAAGCTTTATATGCAAAAAACTGGTGCTGATGCTAAAGAGTATATCACCTTAGCACAACTTCTTATTAGTGCTAAACAAACTACTGAGGCTTTAAAAATTTTAGAGGAGGCAAAAGCAAAGTTTCCTATGGATGCTAAAATTGGGATTCTTTTAGGGCATACATACCTTCAAAAAGAGATGAAATTTACAACGGCTCACCTTTTTAAAGAGAGTTCATATAAAGATAAAAAGTATCTAAAAGATGCTGTTGAGATGCACCGTAGAGTAAAAGATTATTCTCATGCTATCTATTTGAATTCTATGATTTCTGATAAGGCTGAGAAGATAAAACAAAAACTTTCTATCTACCTAGATAGAGCAGAGTATGAAAAGATTATCGGTTTAAAACATGGACTTCAGAGATATAACCTACTCAAAGATGATAACCTTAGATATGCTCTTGCTTATGCTTACTATATGGCAAAAGATTATGAAGCAGCAGAGAAACATTTGAAAAAAATATCTGATAATGAGTTGTTCCTAAAAGCTACTGTTATTAGAAAAAATATTGCTAAATGTAGAGATAATAGTATGGAGTGTATATAGATGAATGGGATAAAAAAATTATTGGTATTGGCTTTACTTTTCGTTTCATCACTGGCGTATGCTTCTAAAGCTGGGTCACTAAGTGTTTTTGCATTTTACAATGGAAAACCATTATCTGGAATCGAGATTCTTGTTGATTCTAAAGAATCTTACAAAACAGATAGCGATGGTTCTCTTCAAATATTTTTAGAGGTAGGAGAGCATAAAATAGAGATATTTGCTAAAGATGCAGATGGAAACTCTTTAGGGTATCTTAAAAAACCTGTAACTATTAAAAATGAAAAAGATACTTTAGTTACAACAACATTTACAAATAATGGAAAAAACTTTATCGATGTAGATACACCACTAGATGGCTTTGAAGAGGATACAGTCGTAACGACAACAGGGATTCTTAATGGAGTAGTTTTAACATCAGACAAAGCAAAACCGATAGCAAATGCTAGAATCTTTGTAAAAGGGACATCAACAGATGCAAGAACTGATGAAAATGGAAAGTTTAGTATTGAGATTCCATCAGATGTAGAGGTAAGTATCTCAGTTGTACACTCAGAATACTCAGCACAAACTATAAATAACTTACTTGTAAAAAAAGATGAAACAATCTCTACAAAAGTGGAACTAACACCTGCTGCTATGGAGCTAGAGGAGTTTATTATCCTTGCACCTAAGGTGACTGGAAGTATTGCAAGTATCATGGCAGAGGAGAAACAAGCTACATCTATCTCAAATATCTTAGGCTCTGAGGAGATGAGTAAAAAAGGTGATTCTGACGCTGCGAGTGCCTTAAAAAGAGTTACGGGTGTTACTATCATCGGTGGTAAAGATATTTATGTTCGTGGACTTGGTGATAGATACTCAAACATCGAGATGAACTCTATGCCTTTACCATCTCCAGACCCTACAAAAAGAAGTGTTCCTCTTGATATTTTCCCATCAGGTGTTATAAAGTCTATGAAAGTTCAAAAGAGTGGAACTGCTGATATCCCTACAAGTTTTGGTGGTGGGTATGTAGATATTCGTACTAAAGATAAATCTAAAGAGGACTATGTAAAAGTATCGCTTGAACTAAAAGCAAACTCTAATACTGGAAAAAGTGTAGGAAGTTATACTGGAAGTGGTTCTGACTTTTTAGGTTTTGATGATGGGTATAGAGATGTTCCTAGTGAGATTATCAACGCTTCAAAACTTCATGTAGGAGAAGTGATTCCATCTTGGAGTGAAGAGCAAGAGTTAGCCTACACAAAAGATATAGTAGATAGAAAACTCACAACTACAAAAGAGAATCTTCCTATCAACTTTTCTGCTGGTGTAGAGATTGCACAAAATTATGAGCCTAAAGATGCTCATAAAATATCTCTATTTGCTAACTATAAATACAAACAAGACCATAAATATCGCTCAGAGGAGTACAACAAATACGACTACGATAAAGCGAGTGATTCTCTTAAAAGTGACCCAACTCAATACGGAACAAACAACATATCTGTTTCTCAGTATGAACATGCTGGAATTTTCAACATAGGGTATAACTTTGCAGATATATTTAATGTAAAATATACAAAACTATTTACCCATACTGGCGAGAGCGTAACAAGAATCTCCGATGGAATCGCTGGTTCAAACGATACTGATATGACAAGATATAACTTAAACTGGGAGGAGAGAACTCTTAATGTTGATCAAATAAGTGGTAACTTTGATTATCAACTCTTTGATAGAGAATCTAACTTTAGATTTGGAGTTGAAAATGCAGTTGCATCTTTGTACCAACCGGGAAATTATAAGTACGGTTATAACAACAACACAGGTGATGATGGAACTGTATATGGTGATCCATTTTTAGACCGTGGAGCAGCAAATATTTTTATAAACATGGCTTCAGATGATGAACTAAATGCACTCTATCTCAAAAATAAGTTTAACTTTGAACTTTTTAATGAGGGTGAATTTATAGATATTGGTTATGCTACAAGCTCTAAAGATAAAACTTATGAGTATAACAAATATGAAATCATTGATAGTTTTAGAAGAGATTCTCAAAGAAAAGAGCTACTAAATAAAGATATTGATACTATTTATGATACTTTCGTAAGAGCCGAAGATTCAGAGCATCCAGATTCTTTTAAAACTACTGTAAACTCACTCCCTGAAGATCAGTACGATGCTACTGTTACAGATTCTAGTATTTATCTAATTACAATGTTAAAACCAACAAAAGAGATAGACTTTTTGTTTGGTGCTAGATATGTTGATTTTGAGCAAACAGTTTACACATATACTTATGGAGATAACAATAACAATCCTATCTTTAAAGAGCCAAACTCATTAGCTATAAACAAAGCATACCCAAGTATGAGTTTGAAATATAAGTTAGATAAAGATAATCACTTTGATTTTGCTTACTCTCAAACTTATATCGTTCCCGATTTAAGAGAGTTTACAGATTCAACATACTTTCACCCTTACGAGGTTGCAGATGTTGTTGGTAATCCTGATTTAGTAAGTACAGAGATAAGCAACTATGATTTGAAATTTTCTCACTACTTTTCAGATACAGAATCTCTAAAATTTGGTCTATTTTACAAATACTTAGATAAACCGATAGAGGATAATGTACTTGCATCATCTTCACTCCCAAGATACTCATTTCACAATGCTGACTATGCAGACCTATATGGTTTTGAGATTGATGGGAGAAAAGAGTTGAGTTTTATAGATGGTATGATGAAAGATTTTTATTTCTCAGGAAACTTTTCATTTACAGAATCGATTGTAACTCTCACAGCAGAGCAAGAGGAGAACTTCACATCAAAAGATAGACAACTCCAAGGTCTTTCACCACTTGTTGTGAATCTCTCTTTTGCTTATGAGAAAAAGAATCGCTCAGCAACACTCTCATACAACCAAATGTCTGAGAGAATCAGAAAAGTTGGACTTATAGAAGATGGCTATAAAGAGTTCCCAGATGATGTAGAGATACCACCAAAACTACTAGATTTTGTGTGGATAGAAAAGTTTGAAAATGGTTTAAATATGAGATTTAAACTTGCGAATATTTTAGATGATGAGACTATTTGGAAACAAGGTAATAGCGTTACTAAAAGATTTAAAAAAGGGAGAGCTTATGGGGTGGCAATCTCTTATAAGTATTAAATTCCATATTGTAACCATTTTGATACCTCATTGTTTTATAATTATCCATAATTAAAAAGAGGTTTATATGAAAAGAAATATTTTGATAGTAGATGATGATAAAGATATTTTAGAACTACTCGAATATACTCTCTCAAATGTTGGTTATGATGTGATTGGTTTTTTAAATACTAAAAATGTCA
>JAYEKJ010000036.1:0-6276 GCA_034660975.1 Campylobacterota bacterium | reverse complement strand
AAAGAGGTTTATATGAAAAGAAATATTTTGATAGTAGATGATGATAAAGATATTTTAGAACTACTCGAATATACTCTCTCAAATGTTGGTTATGATGTGATTGGTTTTTTAAATACTAAAAATGTCAGTAAAGTTTTACTTGAAGAGAATATTGATTTAATTCTTATGGATAGAGGATTACCTGACATTGATGGTGGTTTATATATTGAGATGCTTAGAAGTAAAAATATCAACACACCTGTTATTTTTGTATCGGGAAAAGATTCATCAGAAGATATAAAAAATGGTTTTTTAATTGGTGCAGATGACTATATAATAAAACCTTTTAATATGGAGGAGTTAGTTTTAAGAGTTAAAGCTGTTCTTCGACGATCAAACCAAGAATCTATAGATGTTATACAAATCATAAAACATAAAGATATGTTGCTTGATGTAAATCTTCATATAGTAAAGATAGATTCTAAAAATATTGAACTTACAAAACTTGAAACATCCCTACTCCAAATTCTTATAAAAAATAAAAGTAAAGTTTTAGATAGAGAGTTCCTCATAAAACATGTTTGGAAAGAGACAAAAAATATAAATCAAAAAACAGTAAATGTTGCTATGAAAAGATTAAAAGAGAAAATCGACCCTCTAAAAAATAAAGAGTATATAAAAACCATTCGTGGTGTGGGGTATCTATTATGTGCGTAAAGATAGCGATTGTTGAGGATGAAGAGGATTTACTTGAACTCTTAGAGTATAGTTTATCTAAAGAGAATTTTGAAACTATTGGATTTTTGAACACTAAGAATGTAGTAAATCTACTTGATGAGGAGGATATAGATCTTCTTATTATGGATAGAAACCTCCCTGGAGTTGAGGGGAGTGAATTTGTTGCTGATTTAAGAAAAGATGGTTTTGATACCCCTGTTATATATCTCACAGCAAAAGATAAAGATAATGAGATAGAGGAGGGATTTTTGCGTGGAGGGGATGATTACATCACTAAGCCATTCAATATGAAAGAGCTTATACTTAGAATCAAAGCAATTTTAAAAAGGACTGGCAAAGATTCAGCTGAAACTATTTTAACTCATAGAGATATGGTGCTTGATAAAAACTCAAGAACCCTTACTATCGAAAATGAGTTTATCGATATTACAAAACTAGAGTTTAATTTACTGTATCAATTTATCTTAAATAAAAATAGAGTTTTAGATAGGGATTATTTACTAGAAAATGTATGGAGAGATACTGAGTCTTTTCAGTATAGAACAGTAAATGTTGCGATTAATCGGATAAAAGAGAAGATAGATCCTGATAAAACTAAAGACTATATTGAGACAGTTAGGGGTATCGGATACAAACTTAACCAATAAGTCTAATGATATTTTTTATTACAAATTAGATACAATAAATCTATGAATAATATAACAATAATGATAGTAGAAGATGAAGAAGATATTTTAGACTTGATGGAATACACCCTTTGTAAAGAGGGGTATGATGTTATCACTTGTGTCGATACTTCAAATATTAGAGATATTTTGGATGAAGAGGATATTTCGCTTATACTTATGGATAGAAATCTTCCAGGGATTGAGGGTAGTAGATATATAGCTACCCTTCGTGAAGAGGGATACAACCAACCAGTAATTTATGTGAGTGCTAAAGATTCTTCTGATGATATTGTAGAGGGGTTTGATAGTGGTGGAGATGATTATATCACTAAACCTTTTAATCTCAATGAATTAAAAGCAAGAGTAAAAGCACTTATTCGACGAACTAAAAAAGTTCAAGATGTTATAAAGTATAGAGATATTATCTATCATGCTTCTAACAAAACATTCAACATAGAAGGCAAAGATATTAAACTCACTCATCTCGAACATGACCTTCTACTAGAGTTTATGAAGAATCAAAACATCCTTTTAAGTCGTGATGTTTTACTAGAGAGAGTTTGGGCAGATAGTCTAAATAAACAGGCTAAAACTGTAAATGTAGCTATAAAAAGACTAAAAGAAAACATAGACCCAACTGGGGAGAAAAACTATATACAAGCTGTTCGAGGAGAGGGTTACATATTTTGTTAAAATTTCATCAGATTATTCTTAGAAAATTTATTTTTATCTTTTTTATACTATTTATTATTGTTGGAGGGATTGTATATTATTGGTCAAAAGAGTTTTATATAACTCAAACTAAAGATTCACTTCTTAACAATATAGAGATTATATCATTTGAATTAAACAAAGATTCTAACTTAGAGATTCTTGCAAATAGAATCAAAGATTCACTTAATTTAAGACTAACAATAATCTCTTTTGATGGGACTGTAATTGCAGAATCTCATAAAGATAAATCAAAAATGGATAATCACAAATATAGAGATGAGATCATGCAAGCGAATAAAGAGGTGTTTGGATATAAGGTTAGACACTCAAACACAATAAATAAAGACCTACTCTATATCGCTAAAAAATATGATTATAATGGTAGTGTAATCTACATCAGATTATCAAAAGAGCTTAACAGCATCAATGAGCAAATATCTTCACTTGGTCTTAAAATATCTATAGTCTTAACCCTATTTTTTATCTCCATTTTTATAATCACCTATAAAATAAGTAAAGAGATAGAAAAAGAGACATTAAAAATTGTCTCTTTTTTAAAATCACTTACAAAAAAAGAGAAATCTACCTATATCAGTTCTGACTTTTCCTTAGAGTTTTCACACATCACGAACTTACTAACAAAAGTAGCACAAATTCTTGTTAAAAAAGAGAAACAAAAATCAAAATATACAAATAAACTACAAACCTCTAACCAACAAAAAGATGACATCATCTCTGCTATCTCACATGAATTTAAAAATCCCATCGCTGTTATAAATGGCTACTCACAAACTCTACTTGATGATGAGGATATAAACCCAAATATCCGTAAAAAATTTCTAATAAAAATCTATAAAAATGGTACTAAACTAAGTGATTTAATTGATACTCTAAGACTATCCATAAAACTAGATAGTGGAAAACAAAACACTAACTTCTCATCTATAAATCTCTATGAAATTATAGAAGATTGTGCTGATAATATGAAAATAAACTACTCAAAAAGAAAAGTTATAATTAATGGAGATAAAGATATATCCATCAAAGTGGATGGCTCACTTTTTAGTGTGGTTGTTACTAATCTCATTGAGAATGCTATTAAGTATTCAGAAGATGATATATATGTAGATTTTGATGAACAAACTTTAAAAGTTATTGATAGTGGGATTGGAATCTCTAAAAAGAACCTAGAAAATATTACAGATAAATTTTATAGAGTTCATGATAATAGTTGGAATAACTCTCTAGGTTTAGGTTTATTTATTGTCAATAACATTATAAATCTACATAACTTTAAATTAAATATAGAGAGTGTCGAAAACGAGGGTTCTACTTTTAGTGTAAAGTTTTGAAAACTTAAAAATTCTCAAACTTTTCTACACATCAATATTAAGAACACCTCTAAATAGATAAAACTATTTTTTCTTAGAAGCTTTTTTTGTAACTTTCTTTACAACTTTTTTAGTTGTTTTTTTCGGAGCAACTTTTTTTGCCACTTTCTTTTTAGTATCTTTTTTAAGCACTTTCTTCTTAGCAGGTTTTTTTGCTACTGCTTTTTTTACTACTTTCTTTTTTTCATTTTTTTTATCTGTTGCTTTTTTTGCCACTTTTTTCTTTACATCTTTTTTCTTTTCTGCAACTTTAGCAACTTTAGCAACTTTCTTTTTCTTATCAGCTTTTTTAACTACTGCTTTTTTAAGCACTTTTTTTACATCTTTTTTCTTTAATTCTTTTGCCATTTAAGGACTCCTATTGTTAATTTAATTACTTTTAGTAATAAATTATAGATACTCTACATTATTTATTCCAATATGTCAATAAAATATAGATATAAGTTATAAATATGTATAATTTAATTTCAAAACAGTTACAAAAAGAGAGATAAATGACATTTATAGAATTTAAAAAACTGCTACTTGATTCTGAAATTAGTTTGCCAAAATTTAGCAAACTTATAAAAGTAAGTGAAAAAAACATTCAATCTTACAAAAAAAAAGGTGAAGTACCCAACACTATTGCCGTTATAGCTCGATGTTTTGCAACTATGCATAATCAAGGTATTGATTACCGTGAAAATATTGAACAACTAGAGTTAGAAGCAAAAACTAAAAAAGGTGCAGGTTTTTCTAAAAAAATTGCATAAAACTATTTTTTAATTTTTTAATACTGAGTGTGATACACACCTTTTCTACAAGAGATTAACATAATTATCACTAAATTATTACAATAATTAAGTTACAAAATAAGTGATAGCAGTAACCTTATAGTAACAACTCCACTATAAAATACTTTCATGAAAAATTTCTTACCACAAAAATGGATTGATAAGCTAGATGTACTAGATATAGCTTTTCAACCTATACTTAATATACACACTGGAAAACTATTTGCAGTTGAAGCACTCCTTAGAAACTTTCAAGATATAGGTTTTAAATCAATTTTTTCACTTTTTGATAAAGTTTATAAAGAGAATCTACTTTACTCTTTTGATATAGCTTTACGGGAGAAAACTTTAATAAAATTTAGTAAAATAAAGAACTATGAAGATATAAAACTATTTTATAATCTTGACAACCGATTGTTTGAGATGCCAAATTTTACAAGTGGAAACACCTGTAAAATACTTAAAAAGCTTGATATAAAAAAAGAGAATCTTTGTTTTGAGATCTCTGAGCGACACCAAGTATCATCTGAATGTAATCTGGAAAAAATTCTGCAACACTATCAAGATGAATACTTTCAGATAGCTATTGATGATTTTGGAGTTGGCTATTCTGGGTATAAACTGCTATATGAATCTAAACCAGATGTTATAAAAATTGATAGATTCTTTCTACAAGGGATAGAGAGCAACCCAAAAAAACAACTTCTTGTAAGAAATATAACCCACTTAGCTGTCCAACTTGGGATAAAGGTGATTGCAGAGGGTGCTGAGACAAAAGCTGAACTTCTTACATCTAAAGATTTGGGTTGCCATTTGGTACAAGGTTACCTAATCCAAAGACCAACTAAAGATGTAAAAGAGATTATTGATACTTATACTCATATAAAAGATATAGTAAATAATAATCAAAGAAAAAAGGATAGTAACTCAAAAATTGAGAATCATATCGATAAAATAGATTCATTAGATATAAAAACAAAGATGGATTCTGTTATTGAGTATTTCAAAAAAAATAATAAGACCACTATTGTACCTATTGTTAATTCACAAAATGAACCAGTAGGGATTCTACATGAAAGTCAGATTAAAGAGTTTTTGTATTCACCTTATGGGATGTCTCTACTTTTAAACAATGAAACAAGTAAATCAAAACTAAAAAACCTGATAAATAGTTGTGGTAAAGTTGATATAAATAGTGATATATCAACAATAATTGAACTGTTTTCAAATGATACAAAATCGATTGGTATTCTAGTTACCCAAAACTCTAAATATTATGGTTTTTTATCTGCTCGAGCTATTATAAGTATAATGAATGAAGAGAATCTAATCTTAGCCAGAGACCAAAACCCTTTGACAAAACTTCCTGGAAATAGGATGATTGATAAGTATATAAACAAATCTATCGACAAATCAAATAGATACTTGCTGTGTTATTTTGACTTAGATAATTTTAAAGCTTTTAATGATGTATATGGCTTTAGAAATGGTGATAGAATCATACAACTCTTTGCTGATATTATGAGAAAACATCTCCCTCAAAAGTTTTTTAAAGCTCACATAGGTGGAGATGATTTTTTTGCAGCAATAGAGTACAGGAAAGATGATGAAGATATTTTTATACAAGATGTATCTAGGATAAGTGATATATTTAGTGATAATGCTAGAGAGTTCTATTCCCAAGAGGATAAAAAGAGAGGGTATATCGAATCAAAAGATAGGGATGGAAACAAAAAAAACTTCCCACTCTTAACTGTAAGTATATCTATACTTATTTTAAATAAACACTCAACTAAAAGATCTCCTCAAAATATAAATGATGTACTATCTGTACAAAAAAAGGTTGCTAAAGATGAACCTAAACATATCTCTATAAGTAATCTATTATGAGAAAAAAAAGAAAAATAATTAATCTTTTCGAAGATAAAAATATTTATAGTATTAAGTATGTTGTTTCTGTTAGTGAAGAGGAAGATCTCAACCAGTTTTGGGATTTTTTAAGTAACTCTGAAA
>JAYEKJ010000035.1:0-3346 GCA_034660975.1 Campylobacterota bacterium | reverse complement strand
ATCCCACTATCAAAATCTTCATCAGCTTTCCAGCCAAGAGTATTTTCTAATTTAGTTGCATCTATAGCGTATCGTCTATCATGTCCAGCACGGTCTTCTACAAAAGTTATCAAGTCTTTGTAGCTTTTTATATTTGGAGCTGAGACTTTAGTCTCAACTTTTTGATGGGACTTAAGTCCCATTTCCGATAATGGCACTTTTTTGTCAAGTATAGAACAAATAGTATCCACTATTTGAAGATTTGTCCTTTCATTTCTACCACCTATATTATATACATTTCCTTGAATCCCATTGTGATAAACTAAATCTATACCCTTACAGTGGTCAAGTACGAAAAGCCAATCTCTAATGTTTTTTCCATCACCATAAATAGGAATAGACTCACCAGCTAATGCTTTTCTTATTATAGTAGGTATTAGTTTTTCGCTATGTTGTTTAGGTCCATAATTATTAGAACAGTTAGTTATAACAGTATTTAACCCATAAGTTTCTTGATAACTTCTTACTATCATATCACTTGATGCTTTACTTGCACTATATGGGGAGTTTGGAGCATAAGGAGTTTCTTCTGTAAACAAGTCTGTTTCATTTAATGTCCCATAAACTTCATCTGTAGATATATGATGAAATCTACATTCTTTGTAGTTTTCTTTATAAGTAAATGGTTTTTCCATCCAGTATTTTTGTGCTACATCTATAAGTGTAAAAGTTCCATTTACATTTGTTTCTACAAATACAGCAGGATTTTTTATAGAGTTATCAACATGACTTTCAGCTGCAAAATGTATAACACCTTGAATATCATATTCACTAAATATAAACTCTACAAGTTCACGGTTACAAATATCACCTTTTATGAACTTATATCTAGGATTTGATTCACACTCTTCAAGATTTTCTAAATTTCCAGCATAAGTTAATAAATCTAAGTTAATTAAATTATATTCTGAATATTTTTCTAGAAAATATGGTACAAAATTACTACCTATAAATCCTGCTGTTCCTGTTAATAATATATTTTTCATGATTTTCTTTCCCCCATCTTTTGTAAACATTTATCTAAGCTATCTTTCCAGTAAGGTATAGTTATATTAAAATCATTTTTAATCTTATTTTTATTTAATAAACTAAAATATGGTCTTTTTGCTGGAGTTGGATAATTTTTAGTTTCAATAGGATTAACTTTACAGTTTATTTTTGCCATTTTCATAATCTCTTTTGCAAAGTCATACCAAGAAAGTACACCTTCATTAGAATAATTATAAATTTCTGTATTTTCATTTTTAAGTTTCGGAATTATATCTAAAATTAATTTTGCTAAATCTTTAGCATATGTAGGAGTTCCAACTTGATCAAATATAACATTTAGTTCATCTTTTTCTTTTCCTAAATGAAGCATAGTCTTTACAAAATTATTTCCAAAACTGCTATAAACCCATGATGTTCTAATAATAATTGAATTTTTAGGATTTATAGTTTGTAATGATATTTCACCATTTAATTTTGTTGAACCATATATTCCATTAGGATTAGTTTTATCTGTTTCATTATATGGCTTAAAGTTTGTTCCATCAAATACATAATCAGTTGAGATGTGAATAAGCTTAATATCTTTTTCTTTTGCTAATTCTGCTAATGATTTAACAGCTATATTATTTATATAGTTCGCATTTGATTTGTCATTTTCAGCTTTATCTACAGCAGTATATGCAGCACAGTTGATAATGCTATTTATGGAATTTTCATCTATAAATTTTAGAATTTTATTCTTATTTGTAATATCTAAATTTTCTCTATTTGTAAAAAAAAAGTTATGTGAATATTTACTAGAAAGTTCTTTTATTTCACTTCCGAGTTGTCCATTTGAACCTGTAACTAAAATATTATTCATAGTAGTTTATACCATATTTAAAAAGGTCTTGTGTCTCATTTAATTTAGGTTGTACTTTATCTTTTGCTGATAAGTTTAATTCCTTGCAATCTATTTTCCAGTCTATTGATAGGTTTTCATCATTAAAAGCTATTCCCCTATCGTTTTCAGGTGAATAGTAATTATCTACTTTATATGCAAAAACTGTATTATCTTCTAAAACTACAAAGCCATGTGCAAAACCACGAGGAACTAAAAGTTGTCGTTTATTTTTAGCACTTAACTCAACTGCTACATATTTACCAAATGTAGGAGAGTTTTTACGAATATCTACTGCTATATCTAAAACACTACCTTGCATCACTCTTACTAGTTTTGTTTGTGCAAAAGGAGCTAATTGGTAATGTAAACCTCTTAAAACACCTTTAGAACTCTTAGACTCATTATCTTGACAAAATTTTATTTGATAACCTAAAAATTCATTAAGTTTATCTTCTCTAAAGGTTTCAATAAAATAGCCTCTATTATCACCATGTATAGTTGGTTCACAAATAACTACATCTGCTATTTCTGTTCTAATAAATTTCATTTATATCTTACCTTGATTTACTATGTTTATTAAGTATTGACCATATTGATTTTTCTTTAAAGGCTCTGCAAGTTCTAAAAGTTTTTCTTTTGATATATATCCCATCTCATAAGCTATCTCTTCAAGACATGCGACTTTAAGACTTTGTCTATTTTCTATGGTTTGAATAAATTGTGAAGCTTCTAGTAATGATTCATGTGTACCAGTATCTAACCATGCATATCCTCTACCCATTAATTCAACTTTTAATCTTCGTTCCTCTAAGTAGTCTTGATTTAAAGTTGTTATCTCAAGTTCACCTCTATCACTTGGCTTTACATTTTTTGCTTTTTTAACTGCATCAGCTGGATAAAAATATAAACCAACTACTGCATAGTTTGATTTTGGAATTTTAGGTTTTTCTTCTATAGATATAACACTTCCAATATCATCAAATTCTGCTACACCATATCTTTCAGGATCTTTAACATAATATCCAAATACTGTAGCCTTATTCTCATTTTTAACATTTTTTATACTTGCGGCTAATAACTCAGTTAAACCGTGACCATAAAAAATATTATCACCCAGTATTAAACATGCATCGTCACCATCTAAAAATTCTTCACCTAGGATAAATGCTTGTGCTAGTCCATCTGGTGACGGTTGAACTACATACTCAAATTTCATTCCTATATCAATTCCAGTTCCTAAAAGTTCTTTAAATCTAGGTAAATCATGAGGTGTCGATATTATTAATACTTCTTTGATTCCTGCCAGCATTAAAACTGATAGTGGATAGTAAATCATCGGTTTATCATAGATTGGTACTAGTTGCTTGCTTACACCTTTTGTGATAGGGTATAGTCTTGTCCCACTTCCTCCTGCTAAAATTATCCCTTTCATAT
>JAYEKJ010000034.1:0-15945 GCA_034660975.1 Campylobacterota bacterium | reverse complement strand
ATTAATATCATTAAAAAGACCAAGTCCCATAAGTGAGAAAAGAACTACCCATCCAGCGATGGTTAGTTTTATGATAATATTTTCACTCGCTTCCCTTTTGAAGATAAGTTCATAAAGATTAAACATAATATGCCCACCATCAAGTGCAGGGATTGGGAGTAGGTTTAGTACACCTAGATTTACAGATATAAGTGCTGCAAAAAACAAAACACTCATCCATCCAGCATCTGTTGCATCGGAAGTTAGTTTTACTATGCTGATAACACCACCCATCTCAGATGCTGGTACATCTCCAACGAGGAGTTTTTGAAGTCCAGTAAAGATAAGAGTAGAAGCAAAAATAGTTTGTTCCGTGGCATAAGCGATTGTCTCTAGTGGAGATAATTCTAATTGATGTGAAACTCCGGCACTACCGATTCCTATCATCTTTCTTTGCACCACCTCTTTGAACATATTTGTAGTTTCGGTGATTTTAGGTGTAAGAGTTTTAAACTCTATAAATCCATCTCTTTGAATCTTTAAATTTAATGAACCATCAGCAGTTTGGATGATTTTAGCCATCTCTTTCCATGTTGGGGTTTCAACACCATTTATTGAAACTATGGTGTCATTTGTTTTTAACCCTGCTATTTCAGCAGGGGAGTCTTTTACAACTTGACCAATAACAGGAGATAAAATATTTGGTCCACCAAGAGCGATAGCAAAATAGAGTACAAATGCTAAAACAAAGTTCGCAAATGGTCCAGCTAAAAGTATAAAGATTCTTTGTATTGGTGTTTTTGTTGTGTAGCTATCATCATCACTACTAATGTTTGTAGGATCTGAATCGTCTTGACCTTTCATCTTTACATAACCACCTAAAGGGATAGCTGAGATGCTCCACTGGGTACCCCATTTATGAAAAGAGAATATTTTTTTACCAAAACCGATACTAAAAACCTCTACATAAACACCCATAAGACGAGCAGCAGCATAGTGACCTAACTCGTGAAAAAATATAAGAGCCGATAGAACTAAAAGTGATACTAACCAAGACATTATTTATCCCCTTTAAGTAGAGCATTTTTAAAGCCCCAAAGATACTCTGCACCTGAGTAAACTGTAAGAAAAACAGCAAACCAAAGAAGCTCAGTACCTAGTGGCCAGTGCATAAGTAAAAAACCTATCGCAATCATCTGAGCAACAGTTTTAACTTTTCCAGCCCATGAAGCTTTTACACTAATCCCCTCGCTCACTGCAACTGTTCTGATTCCAGTTATAAAAAGTTCACGAACTACAATAATATAGATAGCCCAAGCAGAAGCCTCACCAATCATCATAAGACCTAAAAATGCAGCGAGTGTAAGCATCTTGTCGGCGAGAGGGTCAAGGATTGCCCCTAGCATGGTCATCTGGTTCCATTGTCTAGCGATATATCCATCAAAAAAATCAGTAGCAGATGCTAAAACAAAAAGAAGAGAGGCTGTATAGTAGTTCCATGAAATATGGTAACCATTATCAGTAAAAACTTGTGGGTTTAGTATTATCCAAAACATCAATGGTGCAAGGAGTATGCGAAGTGATGCTAAGGCATTAGGTAAGTTAAGCAAAAAAAGTCCTTAAATCCGAATTATGCAATAGGAATTTACAAAATTTACCTAATCCGGGTTAAAATATATAGTAAAGCGATTCTATCTTTTTATTGCTTACTAAGAGTTAATATCTATTGTGAAAAAAAATCTCTATAACGCAAAAAATGTTCCAACTCTTAGATTCTTTTCAGTATTATTACTCTACAATAAATAAAATTAATAATTAAAGTATAAAAATGAGAATAGATAAATTTTTAAATTCAGTTAATATAACAAAACGACGCCCAATTGCTCAAGATATGATTAGTAACGGGGTTGTTCTTATAAATGATGTTGTTGTGAAGTCAAGTAAAAATGTAGCTGTTGGTGATGTGATAACTATCAACTATCTAAATAGTACAAAAAAATATGAGGTGTTACAGATACCGGCTACTAAATCAACACCAAAATCTCTTCAAGATCAGTATGTTAAGGATATTTCATGAATTATAACGAGGCAAAAAAATCGTTTACTTCACTTTTTAACCATGAGATGAGTGATTCTCAAATGAGAGAATTTTTACTTAGTATGAGTTTAGATGAGCATACCTCCGTAGATAGTATAGCAGCAGCAGCTGAGGTGATGAGAAGTTTTGCAACTCCTCTGCCTATCTCTAATGAACTTCGATTAAAAGCTCTTGATGTAGTTGGAACTGGTGGTGACAAGATTGGCAGTTTTAACATCTCTTCAACAGTTGCACTTTTAGTAGCGTCATGTGGAAGTGTTGTTGCAAAACATGGAAGTGGTTCGATCACCTCTAAATCTGGTAGTGCTGATCTTTTTAGAGAGATAGGTGTAAGACTTGATTTAGATATAAAAAGTAGTGCTAAACTTTTAGAGGATACAGGTTTTACTTTTATGTTTGCTAGAAATCATCATCCTGCTATGAAATTTATTGTTCCTATTAGAAAAACTATACCAGATAAGACAATTTTTAATGTTCTTGGACCATTAACAAATCCTGCTGGTGTAAAAAAATCACTTTTGGGTGTATTTGATAAGGCTTTTGTTCCAAAGATGGCAGAGGCTTTAAAGATAAATGGTGCAACTTCAACTATGGTTGTAAGCTCAAAAGAGGGGATGGATGAGATTAGTATAAGTGATGTTACTTATGCTTCTGAGCTTCGTGATGGGGTTGTGCATGAATTTGTAATTGATCCAACAGAATATGGAATCAAAAGAGCACCATTAAAAGCAATTATGGGTGGAAATTCTAAAGATAACGCTCAAATTTTATACGATATATTTGATTCTAAATCTAGCGATGCACAAAGAGATATTGTCCTTATGAATGCAGCAACAGCTTTGATGGTTGATGGTAGAGCTAGAGATATTCAAGATGGTTTAGAGATAGCAAGAGATGCTATAAAGAGTTTAAAAGCTAAAGAGAAACTAAAACAAATTGTAGATATTTCAAATAAGTTGTACACATTATAATGGAAAAATTTGTTTTAAAATTAAACCAAATAGAGCAATTAACAAAGCATATACACTCTTTTTTTAAAAATGGTGTTGTTATCTTAAAGGGTGATTTAGCTTCTGGTAAAACAACATTTGTAAGAGTGATGACGATGAGACTTTGTATAGATGATGAGGTGACTTCACCAACTTTTTCATTGCAACATTGTTACTCGGATAAAGTGTTCCACTATGATATATATAATCATGGACTAGAACACTTTATCTCTCTAGGGATGCTCGAAGAGTTAGATAAACCTGGAATCCATTTTGTAGAGTGGGGTGATGATGAGCTTGTAGAGATATTAAAATCAGCAGAGATACCAACTATAACGATAGAGATAAAAAAGATAGCTGATGATGCAAGAGAGTATATAGTATGCACACACTAAAAGCAGTAAACCTAGTAAAAAAGATAAAAGATTTAGAGATAGTAAAAGGGATGAGCATTGAGGTCTCTAGTGGTGAAGCTGTTGGACTTCTTGGACCAAATGGAGCCGGTAAAACTACAACTTTTTATATGATTTGTGGACTTGTTGAGGCTACTAATGGTGAAGTTTTTTTTGATGATGAAAATATCTCAAAAATGCCCCTACATCAAAGAGCATTAAAAGGGATAGGTTATCTTCCTCAGGAAGCTTCTATATTTAAAGATTTAAGTGTTGAAGATAATCTTATGATAGCTGCACAAGTTGGAATCAAAGATAAAAAAGAGCGAGAGGATAGGATCTTAGAACTTCTCAATATGTTCAACATTGAACCAATCCGTTACCGTAAAGGGATTAGTCTTAGTGGTGGGGAGAGACGCCGTGTTGAGATAGCAAGAGCTTTGGTGACAGCACCTAAGTTTTTACTACTTGATGAGCCTTTTGCTGGTGTTGATCCTATCGCTGTTAAAGATATTCAAGATGTTATAAAACAGCTTGTATCTTATGATATTGGAGTGCTGATAACTGATCATAATGTACGGGAAACCTTAGCTGTTTGTGATAAAGCTTATGTACTTAAATCTGGTGTTTTACTTGCACATGGAACAAGTGATGAGATAGGTCAAAACAGTGATGTTCGTACACATTATTTAGGTGAGGGCTTTAAGCTTTAGGGCTTATAGATTGTTGAATAAGTAAATATGGCTGGATTAAAACAAACTAGGGGAGTAGAAAACAAACATAAGCTATCCACTATGCTTAGAAATTGGTTGCCTATTTTACACTCTAGTTTAAGTGATTTGGGTGAAGCGATGGACCCATTTATCGAATCTAATCCTCTTGTTGAGATAAAGAGTGGTTTTGAAGAGGAATTTACTAAAAAGATTCCTAAAAAAGTAATTTCCACTCAGGTAAGTAACTCAAGAACAGAGCAGATAGAAGCCTTAACTATCTCATATAGGTCGCTACATGATGTTTTAGATGAACAACTAGAAGCACCACTTTTCCCTACACCTATCTCACAATTAATCGCTTTGTTTGTTGTTGAGAACTTAGATGATGGTGGTTACTATGAGGGAGATAGCGAACTTTTTTGCCAAAAGCACAATATATCTTTAGAACAGTTTGAAAAAATCCGTTTACGATTTGCCCATGTTGAACCGGTGGGGATAGGTGCTATAAATCTATCAGAATCTTTTCTCTTTCAACTTGATAGTTCAGATATTAGTGATGATGCTTACCCTTTAGCAATAGAGCTTATAAAAGATTTAGAAAAGATACACTCTTTTTCACAAAAAAAATATTTTAGTGAAGTTATGAGAGTTATAGGTCATTTTAAGAATCCACCAGCGATTGATTATCAAGAGGATTCTAGACAAGTGATACCAGACTTGATGATTTGTTTTAATGATGAAAAATCGATTGAGGTTAAGCTCAATGATTCTTTTTATCCAACTATAAAAATAGATACAGATTATAGTGTTGAACATGAGTTTGTAAGCCAAAAGATTAAAGAGGCAAAAAGTTTAGTAGATGCTCTTGATATGAGAAAAGCGACTTTATATAAAGTGGGTTTGATGATAGTTGAGTATCAGTATGAATTTTTTACAGGTGGTCAAATAATGCCACTTACTTTAAAAACATTAGCAGATGAGTTTGGGCATAACCCATCTACTATCTCAAGAGCGATTGCAAACAAATATATCGCTTGTGATAGAGGTATTTTTGCTATGAAAGATTTTTTTACAACTGCGATTGATGAAGATGTTTCAAATGCTGCTATTAAAGAGTTTTTAATCAACTTAGTTAAAGAAGAGAGTAGAGAAAAACCTCTGAGTGATATGAAATTTCTTAACTTGATTCAAGAAAAATTTAAAGTAAAAATGGTTAGAAGAACCATTGCAAAATATAGAAAACAGTTAAATATTGCAGGTTCTTCAGAGAGAAAAAAATTGTATCAATTAGGGTTGTAGTTGATGTTAGATACCTCACTGCAGTTAATCCATATAAAAAAAAGATTAGATTTAGAGGTTAAAAAACGCAATAGTAGTGAAGAGATTTCAGCTGATAAACTAGACCCTATTTTTGTGGCATATAGATATAATGACCCAACCATAGCACTTATCTGTGCATTGTTTGCTTATGGAAATGTGAAACAGATTGTGAAGTTTTTAGATTCTTTAGATTTTTCATTATTGCAAAAAACTGATGAAGAGATTCATAACTCTTTATCGGAGCATTACTATAGATTCCAAAAAAGTGAAGATGTTATTGCTTTGTTTATAGCACTTAAAAGGCTCAATGAAACCACAAGTCTAGAAGAGGTTTTTAAAACTGGATATGATGAAAAAAGAAGTTGTATAGATGGTGTTCAAGCTCTTATAAAAAAAATATACTCTTTATATGAGCATGAATCACAAGGTTATAATTTTCTTATAGGAAAAATAACTACAAAAACCAAAGGTGCTGGTGCATTAAAAAGATGGATGATGTTTTTGAGATGGATGGTTCGAGAAGATAATATAGATATGGGTTTATGGAGTGGAGTTGATAAAGCTGACTTAATTATGCCACTAGATACACATACATTTAGTGTCTCAAAAAGATTAGGCTTACTTAATAGAAAAACTTATGATTTAGAATCTGCTATCGAGCTTACTAAAACTTTAAAGGGTTTTGATGAAAACGACCCTTTAAAGTATGATTTTGCTCTTTATAGGCTAGGGCAGGAAAAAATATTATAGATAGCTATGCCCGAGCTGATAAAAATAAAAATAGACCTAGTGTTAAAATTAATAAACCACCTAAAATCTCAAGTATGTAAGCTTTTTCATTTAAAACACCACCAGCTTTTTTGTTTAAAGCGATGCTGAAAATCCCAGCTAAAGAGATAGTTAAACCCATCCCTATACTCATAGCAATTGCTGAGAGTACACCAAGTGTAGTTTGACCTAAAACTATACAAAAAAGCACTATGGTCATAACTCCAGGGCAGGGTACAACACCGGCACTAAATGCAACAGCTACTTCACTTTTAGATGATTTTTCTAACTTTTTTTCTTTATGTTTTCTTGATGTGTACGCTTCATAAATCAGGTAGATTCCAACTGTTATAATCATAACAGCACTAATCTGCATCGCAATATCTGAAAACTCATTGAAATTTTTTCTAAACATTGTTTTGAGTATATAAAAGATGCCAAATGTAAATATCAGTGCTGATATAGCGTGGATGATAGATATCATGTACCCCATCTTAAAAGCTTTTTTATAATCACTTTTATTTGATGTGAAATATAGGGCAACAAGTGCTTTTCCATGTCCTGGACCAATGGCATGAACTAAACCATATATGAAAGCGATTCCTAGTATTACTAAAGATGTACTTAGATTATTTTCATCATTTAAACTTCTTATAGTGGTTGATATATAGCTATTTAGTTCATATTGTAAACCAACTAACCAGTGCATAAATTTACTATAAAACTCCATTAATTTAACTCCAATCTGTAACCATAGTAAAAGTCATTATCAACACCAGTGACTTTAGAAGAGAAACCTTTTGCATCTATAAACTCTTTTTTTAGTACCATAGCCACATAAAAATCACTATCTCCAAACTCTAAAACAGTATCTTTAATATTTTGATCTAGTTTTATATCAAATGAGTAGCAAATTTTATTATTTTCTATTGAAGCTTTAAAATTTGTTGCCTCTGGAAATTTGATTTTTTTACCTTTAGCTAAAATATGTGTATAGTAATCAAAATCTTTAAATATTGCAAAATACTCTTTATCTATATATCGATTCTCTTTTGGACTAATTTTACCATCACCATTTTGGTCTAACTCCATGATAAGTATAGTTGATGTCATATCATCCATCACCCATTTAAAATGGATTGTGGAGCTGGAATTATTTTTTGTTGTTATAGTTGGATAAACATCTATAAAAGTATGTGGATGGGAAAATAGGGATGAGATAAAGATGAGTAGTATAAAAAATATTTTCAAGTTATGCCTTTTTTTAAGAATGAAAATAGTAGCATTTTTAGGCTTAAAATGCTTATAAAAACAGCATCTTAATAGCTATAATATATAAAGCAATTGCAAGAATTTTCTTTATATTTTGTGAAGATATTTTAAAATGTAAAATATAATTTCCTATCATTGCACCTATCAACGCTCCGATTCCAACAATTGTAAGAAGGGTATAATCCAACTCAAGAACACTAGCATAACTTCCAAATGCAACGATTGAGGAGAATGGAATCACAAAAGATATGCCGATAGCAATTTTTTTCATATCATAACCAAAGAGTAGTAAAATTGGTGAGATGATAGAGCCACCACCTATCCCTAAAAATCCTGAAAAGATTCCACCGATAGAACCAGCAAATAATAAAACAGCTTTAGAACCAATAAACGATCTGTTTTTAGGTTTTTTAAAAAATAGAATCATAGAAGCGATGATGATAAGAGTTCCACCAAAAACCATCTTTACAAACTCAACATCCATCATGAGGGATACTTTAGCACCTATAAAAGCAAAAAACATAGAACTTATAACAAGTGGTGCTACAAAGTTTATATAAAAGAGTTGTTTTTTTAGATTTAAGATACTTGCAGTTATTGTGGTGACAGAGTTGACAAAAAGTCCACTTACTCTAGCCATATCAAATGATAAGCCAACGATATTTAGAGTAGGAACAAGAGCAACAGCAGAACCTAGCCCTGCTATTGCGAAGATAGTTGATAGAATCGTGGTAACGATAAAGTATAAAAAGTATTCAACTATCAAAAATAAAAGTTTCTAAAAAGTTATATTTTGAAAATTTTTATTAAGCAGTCTTGATGTAACTACTGGTGGTTTAGCTACTGTGATTCCCTTTAAAAGGATTGATTTGTCTTTTTTTGCGTTTGGAAGATAAAGTGGACAAACCTCTACTGAAGCACCTTTTTTGATTAAAAGTTTTAAATGGTCTTTTGCTGAGGGTGCTTTACCATTAGGTCTTTTTACTGGAGTACCTTTGATATTTTTATCAGCTAAATCACCAGCTTGACCACAAAGAACAATATTCACTTGTTTGTTATGTTTTTTGATAGTCATCAGTGATAAAACCATAGCCATCGCTTGAGTTTGAGAATTACCTGAGTTTACTAAAACATTTAAGCCATTTGCTTTATCAGCACTTAAAATACTTGGTGTAAGAAGTGTAGCTATTAACGCTGTTGTTGCTAGAATTTTTTTCATAATAAGCCTTTATTTTTCCAAAATTGTATCTTTTATAACATAATTAAAACTTAATTTTTAAATTAATATTTTTTATATAATAAGATGAAAATATCTTTACAATGCAATTGTATAATTCGGGTTTAACATATAGTATTTGGGAGTTTCTTAAAAAGTTATAAGAAGAATTAATAATTTTTCTACTCTTATAAAGCTTTTTATATTTTTTGATTATAATTCTTTAAATTAAAAAAGAAGAATACTATGAACTATATATCATTATTAAAAGAAAACAATTTAAAAGCGACACCACAAAGATTAACAATCGTAGAGGCACTATATATACAAGGTCATCTCAATATAGATGAGATTTATAAAACTTTGCAAAGTAAATTCCCATCTATCTCACTCGCTACCATATATAAAAATATAAATGCGATGATAGAGATTTCATTTTTGAGTGAGGTTAAGATTCCACAACAAAAAAGTGTTTATGAACTAACAAAAGCTGAACACGCTCATGTTGTGTGTTCTAAATGTAATGATATTTTAGATATAGAGTTAGATACTTCATCTCTTATATCTGAGGCTTCAAAACTAAGTAATTATAGTTTAGAAACAAGTTCTATTGTATTTAATGGTATCTGTCCAAATTGTAAATAAAATATACTAAATGATAATTATTTTCCTTTAAGAATTATTTACTATACTTTCACTTATAAATTATATAAGGAAAATATATGAAAATTCTTACTCTTACTCTTACTACACTAACAACTGCTTCGCTAATGGCATCATCTTTAGTAAATCAAGCTAAAGAGGCTGGTTTAACTCCAATTCCTGAGTCAAACTTAGAACTTTTAAAACTGATAGACAACCCTAAAAACCCTATCACTGATGAGAAAGTTGAACTAGGTAAAAAGCTTTTCTTTGACCCAAGATTATCTAAAAGTGGTCTTATCTCTTGTAACACTTGTCACAACTTAGCTGAGGGTGGAGATGATGGTGTTTCTGCTGCTATCGGTCATAAATGGACTGCTAATCCTCATCACCTAAACTCACCAACTGTATATAATGCAGTATTTTTTGGTTCACAGTTTTGGGATGGCAGAGATGCTGATTTAGAAGCACAAGCACAAGGTCCTATCCAAGCAGCTCCTGAGATGGCAGCAACTCCTGCTCATGTTGAGGCAACTGTAAACTCAATGCCTGAGTATGTAACAGATTTTAAAATCGCTTATGGTAAAGATGTAAAGGTTGATTTTAAAACTGTTGCAGATACTATCGGTCTATTTGAGAGAACTTTAGTTACTCCATCAAGATTTGATGACTTCTTAAATGGTTGTGATAAAGCTCTAAACAAAGAGGAGAAAGAGGGTCTTAAAACTTTTATACAAGTTGGATGTGCATCTTGTCATAACGGTGTAGCTCTTGGTGGAACTATGCAATCGTTTGAGATTACAGGTGAGTACAAACATAGAGATGTAGGTGATTTTAAAGGTGATAAAAACGGACTTGTAAAAGTTCCAACACTTAGAAACATCACTCAAACTGCTCCTTACTACCACAATGGTGGGATTTGGAATCTTAAAGAGGCTATCGTTGAGATGGGTAGAACTCAGTTAGGTATGAAAATAAATGATAAAGATGCAAGTTCGATAGAGACTTTCTTAAAAGCATTAGATGGTAGAAAACCAGAGATAGTTTATCCTGTACTTCCAGCATCAACTGACAAAACTCCAAAACCTAATTTAGACTAGGTTTTATTTGATAAACCTCTTACATAAGCTCGGAAGTGTGGCTTTAGCCTCACCTCCAATGGGCTATGAAATTAACTAACACAAACTCTATTTCTACCACTCTCTTTAGCTTCATATAATGCCTTGTCAGCTCTATTTATTGCATCATTTATAATGGTGTCATTTTCCTTATCAATAGCACTAACCCCTATACTAATCGTAAATTTCAACTCTTTGTTATCTTCCGTAAAAATAATTAAGTTTTCAACATTTTTTCTAATTTTTTCAGATAAGGTTATAGCAGATTTTAATTTTGTATTTGGCAAAAGTATTACAAACTCCTCCCCACCCCATCTACTAATAATATCACTTTCCCTACTGCTGTCTTGTAACATTTTAGCAAGTGCTATTATCACATCATCCCCAGTTTTATGACCAAAGGTGTCGTTGATATTTTTAAATTTATCTATATCTAATATTAGAATAGATAACTCTGCTTCATCTCTTTTAGATATATTTAAAATATTTTTAGAGATCTCTGTGAAGTATCTTCTATTATAAAGTTTTGTCATAGAATCTGTTGATGCAAGAAGTTGTAACTCCTCTTGAGAGGCTTTTAGTTTTTTGTTTTGTTCCTCTATCATTTGTGTTCTTTTACTAATCTCTAACTCTAAATAATCCTCATTTTTACTTTTTTCATATACAAGTTCCTCTTGAATTTTTAGCTTCTCTAAGCTAATAGATCTATATTTACTAGTAAGGATTAATGTAAAAAAGATTATCTCTATTAAGGTACCTGCTAAAAATGAGTGACGAGTAAAAGTAGAATACTCTAAAAAAGTGTTAAATGTCGCAATCATTAGCCCCATTAAGGGTGTATATATGAGAAGTGCTAGGAGGTAATATTTTGCAGTGATAGAACCTTGTAAAAAGATTTTAGTAACTGCAAAAAATAAAACAGTGAAAAATAGTGCTGAATAGATATTAAAGAGCATACTTGAATATGCAATATTGTTATAAATAAGGAGTGCAAAAATCAAAAATACAGTTACAGAAAACATAAAAAATTTATGTATTTTTGGAAGTTCTGTTTTAAGAGATAAAAACTTATCTGAAAAGAGTAATAAAAAGAGTATAACAAAAGCCCAAATAACATGAAGACCCTCACTCCATCCATCAAATCCGAAAATAAGATAAAAACCACTATGCATACTTGCAAATAATATAGAAGCTATCATATAGGCTATATAATAAATGTATGTTTGCTCTCTAGTTAAAATATAGCTATAAATATTCAATAAAACGATAACAATTACAATAATAGAAAACGCTATATAGATATGAGTACTACTAATTTTTGTTGGATTAAAATACTCTTTATTGCTAAGTATCTGAAATCCCCCTATTTGACTAGCAATTGACTGCCCTTTGATATAAATAACTTGAGTGCTATTTTTATCGATGTTTAGATTAAAAGCTGGTTTTACATCCTGAATCGATCGTTTAGATAGAGGTATATCTAACCCATTTAGCTCCTCTTTCCAGATTCCATTTTGTTTGTAATACAGATCAAATGTTTTCCAAATTGCTTCATTAAAATATAAAACATAATCTTCTATATTTGATCTGTTGTCGATGGTGATTTTAAACCATGTTGTTCCTGTTATATATCCAAAGGTAAAGCTATTTGAAGTTGATTTAGGAAAATCTTGATTCTCAATATCATTTATAGTCAAATTAGAGTTTTTATCATAAAAATAGTTTATTGAAAATTTATTGTGCTTTGCTAAATCATCAGTTAAAATCACTTTTGCAAATATTGGTATAGAAATAAATAATAGAAGTAATAAAATGCGTGCGGTCAAAATTCATCCTTATAATGTATATATAATTATTATACATTAAATTTATATAATAATTATGACATTGTTGATAAAAGAGGAACAATTTACTTACTTTTGCACCCCTTTGATTTTAATCTTAAACTTAGAAATAAACCCAATGATAAAAGAGTAATACTGATAGTGTAGATTAAATTATAACTATCTAAATATTTAAGCAACACTCCACCAAGAATCGGAAAAAACAGACCAATTGAGGTAATATTGGTTTGAATCGCCGTATAGATGGGTCTTTTCTCCTCAGGTGCTATCTCTATAACAAGATTCATACTACTGATGCTTATCCCATCAAGAGCGATTCCAAAGAGTAAAAATATAACTCCATAAGTGTACATATCATCGGCAAAAATAGCCACAATGAAAGCTAGAATCATAAATACAAATGCTAAAGAGAGCATCTTCTCATAGTTGTTGATTCTTCTCCATATAAAAGTGCTTCCTATGATACTTCCCACCATCTGCACCATAATGAATCCACCAAGCATCCACCCTGTCAACTCTATACTAGCATTGGCATGGAGAATCACAAACGGCATAGATAAAAAGTAAGAAAAACTTAAAAATATAACTACTATCTGCTGTTGTAATCTTTTGTCATCTTTTAAAAGCTTTATAGCATTCTCTATAAAAAGTTTAAAATTTTTCTCTTTTTGTAAAACTTTCTCTTTTGCTGGTTCATCTATACTAACAAAGGAGATAAAACCTATCGCCATAAAAAAACTACTCACTATAAATAGGTAAGCATAACTAAGAGGTGGTTCATAGTTAGAGAGTACGAAACCAGCTACTCCAGCACTAAGAATCGAAGCGATAGCTCCTGCTACATGACGGTTAGCCATAGTTGTCCCACGATACTCTTTAGAAAATAGTTTTGCTTGTAGCTCTTTAAAATATATGGTTCCAAAACCAGCAGTAAAAGAGAAGAAAAATAACCCAACACCTATGAGAAATAGGGTGAGAGATTTGTTAGAATCCCCTATAAAATAGATACTCAAACCTATGAGCAACCAAGAAAACCATCTAAAGAAAAATACTTTACTTAGATATGGGAGAACTCTCTTATATGACTGAGCATGAAAAGCAGCATAAAGCTGAATCACAATAGCCCCACCACGAAGTAGGGAGGCAAAGATTCCAACCATTATGATATTATCACTAAAGTATGAAACTATAAGTGGTAGAACCGTTGATGGCTCTGCTATGGTGATAGCTAGTGATAGGAAAAATGCGTGTGAGACATTTTTATGATTGTTTTTAGGGTTATCTATTTTATACATTAAAATCTTATTTATATATTATTATCTAAAAAGTTTTTAACAGCTTCATCTGCTGTGGCACCATCTTTTTTTCTTATTTTTTTAACCTTTAGTCCGATAGAATCTAAAGCCTCTTTCATATGCTCACCCACTGCTTGAACAAGAATCACATCACACCCAACAAGCCCCATAATATCTTTTTTATGACTAGATATATGCTCTTTATCTTCCAAATGTTCATGTTTGTGATGGGCTCCACCTTCCCCTTCACCCTTTCCATGTTCACCATGACCATGATTGTTTTTTACATAATCAACAACTTTTGTATCTTCATATATAGCAAAATATATCGCCTGACCTGTTCTTTTTATAATCGTTTGTTTATCGCTATCTACTGGTATTGCTATCTTTATCATATTATCTATTCCTACTTATTTATTGTCTGCTCTGTGCACTCAGAGCTTTTTTGTTTACAAGAGCATCTGCTATTTTTTTTCTAGCCGATTCTACTAACCTTGAAAAAGTTGTTCTTGAGATTCCCATCTTGTTAGCTGATTCTTGTTGATACAAAGATTCTAAGTCAGCCAATCGTATAGCTTCCATCTCATCCTCATAGATTATCACTTTTTCAAGTAATTTTCTCTCAACTCCACAAGGCTTAAAACAAACCTTAGAATAATCAGAATCTATGTTTCTACATTTTCTTTTTCTACCTGTCATTTTTACTTCCATATATGAACATATATTCGTATTGTAACAGAAGAAGATTAATTTAAAAATATATTTTGATAAATTTATATTATTATTAAAATTATGTTAAATTATGATAATCGATTTAAACTAAAAGGATAAAAATGAGAATAGTATTTCCAACAGATGAAAATATGGGTTATTTGAGTAAAAGAGGGGCTCACTTCGGTAAGGCAAAATTTTACACAATCATAACACTAGAGAATAAGAAAATTGTTGATGTAGATGTTCAAGAAAATCAAGGTCATAGTGGTGGTGCTTGTGGGAGTGCTGTGAGTAATATTATGAGTTTAAATCCTGATGCTTTGGTTGTGAGTGGAATCGGTGGCTCTCCAGCAGAGGGATTTAAAAAAGCTGGACTTGATTTATATTTTGATGCAACGAGTGCAACTGTAAAAGAATCAGTAGATATGTTAATAGCTAATAAATTAGAAAAAAGTACAGGTCAAGGCACTTGTTCTACAAACTAGAAAGGGATTTATCTCCCTTTAAAAATATTCTTCATCTCTTTGTCAAAATCTGATTCTATTTTTTGTATCACTATTTTGGGTAGTGAATAGTAGAAAATCTGTTAGTTCATCTTTTATGCTTAAATTGTTCATTGTAATTTCTCTATCTTTTTATCTGCATATAGAACGCCTGAGTTAAGCGACAAGGCGATATAACTCAGTAAAAGTTTAGTCTTTCATTTAACTAACTTAGAAGATAAAAGCTCAATGTTTTCGCAATATAGCCTTGTTCGATTTCTATGATTTGTTATCTGTTTCAAGTATAATAAGTGATTATAATATGTTTTAGTTCTTCAAAATCAATTGTATGATGAATCTCTGTTCCCAATCCAATATTAACTATATCTATAAATTTTTCTTTTGAATAATTACCTAAATCACTTCTATAGTCATTTTCTATAGTATCTAGTTTTGATATTAAACATATAGCTTGATATGATTTGTCTATTATACTTGTTTTATTATTTGGATGAGCTCTATAAAAATGTTGATTTGGTGTTATCGCAATAATATTTTCTGGCATATCAGCTAACTCTGGAAATTGCGATGATAAAAATATATGATGAGCTTGTGTAGCAGGATAAGCATCAAATCTATGAATTTCGCTATAAGGGTGAATTGCTTTAACAAATTTTTTTGATTTTGCTATATAATAATCATAAGACTTTTTATTATCAATACCATCTTCTATAAAATTGTTATTAAATTCTTCTCTAGTTATTGATTTGTCTTTTTTTAAATCTCTCCAATTTGGTTGATTATAGAGTAAATCATTATAATTAACTTCTGAAACTTCACCATCATTGGTACCTAACTTTTTTAGCTTAAAAGCAATTGTTCTTAATAGAGGATTAAATATTCTAATTGGCTCTTTATCTTTTGTTATTTTGGTATATTGTTTAATAAATAGTACATATTTATCTCTTAATTCATATAGTGAACTTTTATCTTGAATTTTAAAAAACTTATCAAAGTCACTCCATATATCACTGTCTTTTAGAACTTTTTCAAGATATACTGAAATAAAATAAAATGCATTACGATCTCTTAGTGATATATAT
>JAYEKJ010000033.1:0-3370 GCA_034660975.1 Campylobacterota bacterium | reverse complement strand
GATACTAAATAATCTAAAATAAAATTATTAACAATAAATCTGTATAGAAATTGATATAATACTGATAAATAAAATTCAAATATGATTTAAAGAGGAATATAATAATATGGTTCTGATGATTGATAATCATTACAACCACTAAATCCACAAAACTACATAAACCTATAAAACCCCTTATTTAAGTGCTTTTAAGCTATTCTTCTGATATAATGAACTCTATAAAAATGTACCTAAATTGCTAAAAATATGCAAAAAGGGTAGCTATAGGGTAGCACGATTATGAGCAAAAGAATTAAATCTAAAAAATATGTTGGCGTTTATTATAGAGAATTGGTAAATGGTGATAGAGCCTTTGAATTTACATACAAAGATCTAGAGGGAAAAAAGAAGTGGCTTAAAGTAGGTCTTCAATCTCAAAATATAAATGAAGCTTTTGCAAATCGCAAAAGAATTGAAACTATTACTAAAATCAAACTAGATGGAGATGAACCAGAGTTTATTAAAAAAAGAAAGCCTGTACAAAAAATATCTCTTAATACTGTAGCAAATAAATATTTTGCAGATTATGAAACTAGAGCCAAGCCAAATATCTTTAAAGAGTCACTTTTTAAGTATCAAAATAAGGTTGAACCATACTTTGGTAAGCTAGCTGTAGAGGATATTACTAAAGAAGCCGTAGAGAAGTGGTTAAAGGGCTTTAAAAATGACTATAAACAAGCATCTATAAATAGTTATCATGCGACATTTAAAGCTGTAGTAAATTATGGTATTAGAGAGATAAAAGAACTTGAACGAGTTATTAATCCTTTACAAAAAATATCTATAAAAGATCCAGAGAATGAACGAGAAAGAGTTTTATCTACAAATGAGATAAAACATATCTTTGACTGCTTAATACATAAACCAAAAGCTTATCTATATGTAGCTGTTGCTCTTGGCACTGGAGCGAGACCACAAGCTATTATAACTACACAAAAAAAAGATTTTGATGCAGCAAATAGAACTTTAACATTTCCAGCACTTAAAAAAGGGAAAAGATACCCTGTACCATTAATTGATTCTTTATATCAACAACTAATAGAAACTACAAAAGATTTAAATGCAGATGATTATATATTCCATCCAGATAATCCAAAAACAATAACAACTAAAGCAATTACATACGAGGGGATAAAAGGACAGATACAACCACTACTTGATGAACTCTTTAATCAAGGGCTTGATAATAACGACAGAAAGCACAGAGTAACCTTTTATACATTTAGACATACTTTTGCAACACATTTGGTTAAAAATCCAGATGTTAATATTTTAGATGTCAAAAAACTTATGAGTCATAGCAAACTACAAATGACAGAAAGATATGCTAAAGTGGAGCTACACGAGGGTACACAAAACGCATTAAATAATCTTTATGCTACAAATGGAGAACATAATGGATAAGAACTTACAAATAAGAAACAGTACAGCAGAATTTTTAATATTTACATCTCAAGCTGGCGAGAATAGTATTGAAGTAAAAGTTGAAGATGAAACTGTATGGTTAACCCAAAAGTTTATAACAGAGCTATTTGATAAATCAAAATCAACGATTAGTGAGCATATTAAAGCAATTTTTGAAGAGGGTGAACTTGTTGAAGAAGTGGTTGTTCGGAAATTCCGAACAACCACTAAGCATGGTGCAATTGATGGTAAAACACAAGAAAGAGATGTGAAGTATTACAATCTTGATATGATTATTTCAGTAGGTTATCGCGTAAACTCCAAAAAAGCTACACAGTTTAGACAATGGGCTACAAGAGTATTAAAAGAGTTCGCTATTAAAGGCTTTGTGATAGATAAGAAAAGAATGGAAAATGAATCATTCTTAGGCAAACATTACTTTGACGAACTTTTAGAAGTAATAAGAGAGATACGGCTAAGTGAAAGAAAATTTTATCAAAAAATCACAGATATATATGCTACAAGTATCGATTATAACAAAGATGACGAGACTACTAAAAAGTTTTTTGCAAAAGTGCAAAATAAACTTCACTACGCAATACATGGTCATACTGCAGCAGAGCTTATAGTAAATAGAGCTGATAGTAAAAAAGAGTATATGGGGCTAACTAGTTGGGAAGATGCTCCAGAGGGTAAGATATTGCCAAAAGATGTAGTAGTTGCAAAAAATTATCTATCTGGAGATGAATTAGATTCTTTAGGTAGAGTTGTAAGTGCTTACCTTGATTTAGCAGAAGAGAGAGCAAAAAGAAATATCCCTATGACTATGGAAGATTGGGCAAAACGAGTAGATTTATTTTTAGAGTTTGATGATAGAGAGATACTTCAAGATAGTGGAAAAATCACAGCAAAGATAGCTAAGGAGTATGCACTTAGTGAGTATGAAAAATATAGAGTGGTTCAAGACAAGTTATATAAAAATGATTTTGATAGATTGATAGAAGAATTATAGGAGTTTTGTTATAATGTATAAACATTTTTACAATTAAAACATAAAAATAAGGAAAAAATGAAGTTAAAAAAAGAAAATATCATTCCTACTGCTACCCCAGGAACTGTACGTATTCCTAAATTAAAAAAAGGTGTAGATGGTAAATTATTGTTTAGTAAGACAAGTAGCCATCCCTTATCTATAGAAATAATTTATTCTGATAAATCTTTAGGTACTTATGAAACAAATAGCTTCAATGAGATCATATTATTGTTTTTTAAAAAACTAGCAAAGTTTAATAATAGTTATATTAATGATGTAGATGAAAAACTAGAGAAACTAGAAAAAATCTATTTAGTAGATAAATATTTTGTAAATGAGCAACTTTCAAAAGTAGAAAACTCTCAAAATAAAGAAATTGAAAAACAGAATATAATTCAAAATTTTACATCATATCCTCTTGAGTACAGTGATAGTGAAGTAAATGATATTATAGGGCTTATTGAAAAACAAAACATCATAAGAAGAACATTAGATGAATATAGCTTACTTATGAAAGATTTAGCTTCCTCAATAGGTATTAATGTAAATACTCTTAGATCACAAGCATCAAAAAATGAGGTAACCACACAAACAAAAAGAGCAATTGAACTTTACATAGAAAATATTCAACTAAAAAAGGAGCTAGAAAAGTATAAAAATAATAAATAGTTACTATACTTTAAATAAACTTACTAAATGATATTCATCTATTAAGCTATAATTAATAATTAATCAAATATACTTCTTCTTATAAAACTATATAACTATTTATGTAAGCCCCAAGTAAACCCCATCTAGCAAAGTAAACAGTTTCTACTTTTAGTCTTATTTTAACTCAACATTCCAAGGAAATAAATCTTCAATATCTTTTCCCTCTGCTTCATAAATTGGAAG
>JAYEKJ010000032.1:0-3431 GCA_034660975.1 Campylobacterota bacterium | reverse complement strand
GCTAAAGTTCTTATCTCATAAATACAAGCATCACAATCTTTTTCTAATTTTCTCTTGAAGTGATTAAGAATCTGTATGGCAAAGCATCCTTTTCTATTACGGTTGAGAGTGGTATAACGATTATAGTGTTTAGAATCTCATTATCATCACTATCACTTACAACTATTGCAAGACGGAGTTTACCCATTTCACCACTTTTAATAGGTTTGAAATTCACAAGAACAATATCCCCTCTAGTTAATCCCATCATCAATAGCCCCATCACCTATAATATCTTTTGTACTTGCTATTGCTACTCTTTTAAGAAGTTTTCTTTTTCTAGTTCATTTAGAAAACTCTCAAACTTATCTTTAAATATAGTAGGAACAAAATACCCAATATCCTCTTTTTTTCTACCATTTACGATATGAATCACCTCATCAGTTTTAAAAAAAACAGAGGATTGTCTAAGGTCTGCAAGTGTTGCTTCTATCATAACATTTCCTTTTTACATTTCAATCTTACAAATTATTATAAGATACTAATATGTAAATAATATTATGACAAAGTCTTTTTTAAAATCACTTTTTTGTAGATATTTAAAACTCTCTAAGCGAATCTCTACACTCTCTTGATTTGTGAAGATGGGAATCCAGTTTAGAACTCTGCAGGTTATGAAGGGTACTTGTGTTGGTTCCTATATTTTGTAACGACTTTTTCCCATAATCTAAGCTTTTTATTTATTGTATGAGAATTTTTTTAGATTATTTGATTAATTATGGTCTCTTACTTATATTGCAGATTGTCATATTTTACTTTTATTGAGCTACTTTCGTTACCACGGTTTCGTGCTAATGCATACTTTAGGTTTGTGTTATTCTCGTATGCATTCCTACAAGAATGTGGGAACGAGAAATAATAGTATCATAAGAGTTTTAGTGTAAAATTACACCAATAAACTAAAGGGCACCTCTAAAAACCCTTAAAACCTCAGAGGAAATAAGGGTTTTTAGAGGTGCCCTAAATAAGGCAATCATAGTGAGCATATACAGAGAGTACGACATCCGTGGGATATACGAAAAAGAGTTAAATGAGAAAAGTGTAACTAGAATCGGTTTTGTTTTAGCTTCTAAAATTAAAGGTGATTTCGTTGCTGTGGGTTTCGATGCTAGAAGTCATTCCCCTATCCTTTTTGAGTATCTTGTAGCTGGGCTTAATGCTGGTGGTAAAAAGGTTCTTGGGATGGGGCTTGTTCCTACCCCTGTGAACTATTTTACCAACTATCAAGATTGGGATGGTATCACGCCAGATGCTTCTGTTATGATTACAGGTTCACATAACCCTAGTGAGTACAATGGCTTTAAAATCACGGTAGATAAAGCACCATTTTTTTCTGATGATATTTATGCTCTTGGTGAAGAGTGTGAAGCAATGGATTCTATCCCTAAACCTGAGAAAAGAGATGTTACTGAGATAGATGCAGTGACTCGCTATGTAGATTTTTTAGTGAGTGAATTTCAACACTTAAAAGCAATGCCAACAAAAATCGCTTATGATTGTGGTAACGGTGTTGCTGGTGTTGTAACTGAAGATATTTTTAAAGCTCTTAAACTTAAAACCACCGGTTTATTCGTTGACCCTGATGGAACTTTTCCAAACCATCACCCAGACCCATCAGAGGAGCATAATCTACAAGATGTTAAAAAGCTTTTAACAGATTCACATGATATCGCCTTTGCTTATGATGGTGATGCAGATAGAATCGCAGTTCTTACTCACAAGAACAATATCAAGGGTGATATGATGGCTCTTTTATACTCTATGAAGATGGATAAGCCTACTGTTATTGGTGAGGTGAAATGTTCACAAGTTATGTATGATGAGCTAGAAAAAAGAGGGTGTAATGCTATAATGTACAAAACTGGTCACTCAAACCTCAAAGTGAAGATGAAAGAAACAGATGCTGATTTGGCATGTGAAGTTTCAGGTCATGTGTTTTTTAAAAACCGTTATTTTGGTTATGATGATGCTATCTATGCAACTCTTAGAATGTTAGAACTTATTCATGATGGAATCGATTTAGATGAAGAGTTAGCAAAACTACCACTTGTTTATTCAACTGAAGAGATTAAAGTAAAAACTACAGAATCTGAGAAGTTTAAAATTATAGATAAGGTAAAAGAGTTACTTCAAAATCCACCTAACTCATTTCCAACAATTAAAAATATTATAGATGTAGATGGTGTAAGAATTAATTTTGAAAACGGTTGGGGATTAGTAAGGGCTAGTAACACAACACCTGTCCTTGTAACTCGCTTTGAATCAACCTCTAAAACAGAAGTGAAAATCTATGAAGATGCTATAAATAATTTAATTGAAGATGCTAAAAATTCATTAAATTAAAACAAAGACCCTTTAATATTTTGTGATATAATTTACGCATATTAAAGGGAATTAAAATGACTACAATTAAACTATCTACAACATATATAAAAACATCACTCTTTAGCCTACTTCTAATTTTATCTTTTAGTGCTTGTCAAGATTCTAAATTTAAAGAGAACAAAGAGACTATCTCCATAATAGGTGGCAAAGGGGTAAACCCTAACTCTTTAGCATACAGATCTGCAAATGATCAAAAAAATAGAGAAAACAAAGTGGAAATATCTAAAATAGATTCCAATACCAAAATAGAGATAGCTAAGATAGAATCAAATAACCAACTACTCATAGCAAAAGTAAATGCCAACACTCAAAAAGAGGTAGCTAAAACAGATTCTACAACAAAGATTCAAACATCACAGATAGATGCTTTAACTAAAAAAGATGATATTCAAAGTAACTTATACATCACTATAACAATTATTTTAGCTTTAGTTATTGCTGTTTATCTTTTGTATCTTAACAACAAAAAAAACAGAGAATTAAAAAATAAACTTCATCAAGACAAACTCAAACATGAGCAGATGTTAAAAGAGAGAGAACATGAGGAGAATCGTTTACATAAAATGCTTGAATTAGTTGAAAAGGGGAAACTATCTCCAGATATGGAAGCTGAAGTTATTTCATCATTAACAAAACCTAAACAAAACTTATTAACTTCAGAATAAATAATAAATTAATAAAACATCTTTTTTATTAAAGATTTTTTAGATAAGATTAATGTTATGATTTAAACCCGAATTATGCAATAGGAATTTATACCCCAAGGGCACCTCGTAAAATTTACCTATGCTTGTAATTAAGGGATATTTAGTAAAAATTTTTAAGCCACCTTGTTGGTGGTGCAAATTTTTAATGAATGTGCCTTGGTTACAATGATAGAGTAAATTTTTAATTCTCTATTGTATAATTCGGGTTTAAGTAATAACAATTATAATGTCATATTTGAACTATTATTTTATGTTAAACTTATAATAATATCTCTATTAAGGATTTCACCTATGTTTAAA
>JAYEKJ010000031.1:0-16362 GCA_034660975.1 Campylobacterota bacterium | reverse complement strand
TTTTATCTTATATTACTTATTCGCTTTTAGCTTTTTAGCTTTTTTAAATATTGACTTTTTTCTTTTTATTGTTTATTTACTGCTTATTATATGTTATTATTTTACAGAGTTATTTAGGATTATTAATGAAAAATTATATAAAAGAACAAATAAAAAATTCTTACGAAACAAAAAAATTAATATATGAAAACAATAGTGTAATAGATGTAATTGAAAGAATTTCAAAACTATGTATAGAGTTATACAAAGGAAATAATAAAACAATTTTGGCTGGTAATGGTGGGAGTGCTGCTGATGCTCAGCATATCGCCGCTGAATTGGTTGGTAGATATGGTTTTGATAGGCCCTCTATACCATCTTTAGCTCTTACTACAGATACATCTTCACTTACAGCTATTGGAAATGATTATGGATATGATAAAATATTTTCTCGTCAATTAGAGGGGATGGGGCAAGATGGTGATATTTTTATTGGTATCTCTACATCAGGCAATTCTCAAAACATAATTAATGCTTTTGAAGTGGCAAAAAATAAAAATATATTAACAGTTGCTTTGGTAGGAAAAGATGGTGGAATGATGGCTAAAATTGCAGATATTGCATTAGTAGTTCCATCTAATTCTACCCCTCGTATTCAAGAATCTCATATTTTAATAGGTCACATTTTATGTGATATTATAGAAAAAGAGCTTTTTGGCGATGGTATCAGTAGTTAATTAATGAAAAAAGCTCTTTTTTTAGATCGTGATGGTGTTATAAATGTTGAAAAAGATTATCTATATAAAATAGAAGACTTTGAATTTATTGATGGAATCTTTGAACTTTGTAAATATTATGAGAAACTTGGTTATTTAATTGTTGTCGTAACAAATCAATCAGGTATTGCAAGGGGTTATTATACTGAAAATGATTTTAATATTTTAACATCTTGGATGATGGAACAGTTTGTTATAAACGGTATTGAAATTATGAAAGTTTATTTTTGTCCACATCATCCTGATATTACAGGTAATTGTAAATGTAGAAAACCAAAAAGTGGTATGCTTTTCGAAGCAGAAAAAGAGTTTAATATAGATTTAGAAAATTCGATTTTAATTGGTGATAAAGAGAGGGATATTGAAGCTGGAATCGGTGCAGGTTTAAGAAAAACTTACTTACTTGATGAGAATGAAAAAATAAATTATTCTAAAGCTACTAAAATAGTTTCAAAATTAAAAAATATAATGGAAAAATAATGTTAATTTTAAATAGTGGTGGAACATTTAACAAAAGATATAACAAAATAAATGGTGAATTGGAGATTCCTTTTGATAATTCAGCAATTGATTCTATACTTGAAAATTATAATGGTGATTTTAATATTGCAGGGGTTGTTTACAAAGATAGCCTTGAGATGGATATTAATGATAGAAAAATGTTGACAAATATAATTATGGAATCTAATGATGATACTTTCATTGTAGTACATGGAACAGATACCATGGATGAAACAGCTGAATTTTTTGATGCTATATTTAACGACAGAAAGATAATTTTAGTTGGCGCGATGAAACCATTTGAGATAGATAAAGTTGAATCTAGCTTTAATCTTGGCATGGCTATTGGATTTGCTAATTCTAAAAATGATTATGGTGTTTATATTTGCATGAGCGGTTATGTTCAACCTTGGGATAGGATTGTTAAAAATAGAGCCAAAGGGAAATTTGAAATTGTCGAATAAAATAGCTTGTACACATTGCCATTTGGAATTTAATGAAGATGTTATGATTAAAGATGATGAACACCACTCTTCTGAAGAAAGTTCTGCTTCACAGACCACTATTCGCTACTTTTGTTGTAATGGCTGTCAAGGTGTTTATCATCTACTAAGTGATGAGGGACTTGATAGTTTTTATGATAAGTTAGGTACAACAACCCTAACTGCCCCAACTACTCAATATGAGGATTCTGCAAATTTTGATTCACCAGCTTTTTATGATAAATTTGTAAAAATAGATAGCGATGGTTTTAGTCATGTTTCTCTTATTATAGAGGGAATTCATTGTTCTGCTTGTGTTTGGTTAAATGAAAAAGCTCTTCATAAAATGGATGGAATTATAGAAGCGAGTATAAATTTTACAAACAATAAAGCTGTAATTACTTGGGCAGATGATGTTGTGAAACTCTCACAAATCATAGATATGATTCGTGCTATTGGATATAATGCTTTCCCTTACGATTCTTCGATTCAAGAGGTTCGTGCAAATAAAGAGCGAAAAGATTATTATCTAAGAATGTCTGTTGCAATTTTTGCTTCTATGAATGTGATGTGGATTGCTGTTGCTCAATATGCTGGTTATTTTTCTGGAATGACTCAAGATATGAAAACTATTTTAAATATAGCCGAGGGTATTTTAGCTACTCCAGTACTTTTTTATAGTGGTTGGATATTTTTCAGAGGTGCATATTATGGTTTAAAAACAAAAGTTGTTAATATGGATATATTAGTCGCGACAGGGGCATTATTGACATATCTATACTCTATTTATATCACTGTAATTGAGCAGGGTGAAGCTTATTTTGATTCTGTAACAATGATAATTACTTTTGTTTTAATTGGTAAATTTTTAGAGGTTTTAAGTAAAAAAAATGCAGCAGATGCACTTGATGTTATTGGAAAAAATATACCTACTGAAGTAAATATAGTTAAAGATGAAAAAATTATCTCTTGTAAGTTAGCTGATGTTATTGTAGGTGATACTATTGTTATATCAACTGGTGAAAAAGTTTTGTTTGATGGTGAGATTCTAAAGGGTAATGGTTCATTTGATGAATCTAGTTTAACTGGTGAGAGTGAACCGATATATAAAAATATTGGTGACAATGTGATTAGTGGAACTATATCTCTTGATGCTGATATTCATTATAAAGCTAGTAAAGATTTTGAACACTCAACACTCTCAAATCTGGTTGCACTTTTAGAAACAGCTATAATTAAAAAACCTAAAATAGAGCAGATGGCAAATAAATTATCTGAGTATTTTTCTTCAATTATCTTAGCTTTATCTTTTATCACTTTTTCATTTTGGTATTTTTTTGGATATGGCTTTGAAATCTCTTTTATGGTTGGTATCTCTGTTATTGTTATCGCTTGTCCATGTGCGCTAGCTCTTGCTACTCCAGTTGCAACATTAGTTGGACTTAGTTTGGGAGCAAAAAGAGGGATTCTTTTTAAAGAAGCAGCTCAACTTGAAACTATGGCCAATGTAGATACTTTAGTTTTAGATAAAACAGGAACTATTACAGTTGGAAAACCTGAAGTTGTAAAAGAGAATATTTATGAAGATTTTGATAAAAATATTTTATACTCTCTTGTAAAATCATCTAAACACCCAGTATCTAGAGGGATAGAAAATTATTTAAAATTAGATGATAGTATTGATCAATATATTTTAGATGATTATATCCAAGTTCCTGCATCAGGAATCTCTGCAAATTACAAAGATAAAAAAATCTTAGGTGGAAATCTAAAACTCTTAATCGACAATGGTTTAGATAGTGATTTTAAGAGTGATAATACAATTTTTTATTTTAGTGTTGATGATAAAATTGTTGCCATATATGAACTTCGTGATAATGTAAAAGAGAATGCCAAAAACTTAGTGACTAATTTAACTAAACGGGGAGTATCGGTAGTGATGCTGACTGGTGATAATAGTAAAACGGCAAGAAGAGTGGCAACTGAAGTTGGTATTACTCAGTATGAAAGTGAACAAACTCCGGAGGATAAATCAGCATATATTGAGAGTCTTCATTTTAAAAATAAAAAAGTAGTGATGGTTGGTGATGGTGTTAATGATATTTTAGCATTAGCTCAAGCTGATATTGGGATTGTTATGGGTAGTGGAAGTGATGTAGCAGTGGATGTTAGTGATGTTGTTTTATTGGATGATTCACTTAATTCATTAGAAGATTCTTTTAAAATATCTCGTACAACTTTTGGACTTATAAAACAAAATCTTGGAATATCTTTAGTTTATAATGCAATCACAATTCCTCTTGCTATGGCTGGTTTTGTTATACCGTTAGTTGCTGCAATATCTATGAGTGTAAGTTCACTGCTGGTAGTTGGAAACTCTATGAGAATTCGTTATAAGTGGAATAAAAATTAAGGTGGTTAATATGTTTATGGGATGTGTATAATGGATAATTGGGTAATAGCTATGATGTTAGGAGCATCTATTTTTTTAGGTGCTATCGCTCTATTTGCTTTTCTTTGGGCTATAAAAAATGGTCAGTTTGATGATGAGGAAAAATTTTTAAATGGTGCAAAATTTGATGGTGAAGATGAATTAAATGATGCTATAAATCAAGAGCGAAAAAAAGAGGATTTAAAAAAGAGTTATAGACCTGAATAATAAAACTCTAGGTTATTTGAATTGCTATTAAAAAGCAATTCAAATAGAGTAAAATTATTTACCGATAGTTTGAGCAAATGCATCTAAGTCAGCATCTGAATATTTAGCTACTTGACCTCTCATAAGACCTTTCATTGGTCCACCGTAAGTACCAGCTTTATAACCTTTAAGTGCTGTAGCGATATCAGCATGAGTCATTGCAGCAACATTTTTAGATTTACCAAGAGCTTTTTTATTCCAATCACCACCATGACACCCTTTACAAGCACCAGAATTTACTGCTGCCATAGAAGTTGTAGCCATTGCAATTGTTGCGATTGAAGCGATTATGATTTTTTTCATATTGTTTTCCTTAGATAAAATTTCGTACTGATTATAGTAGCTTGATTCTTAAATACATATTAATGAATTAAAAGGTATTATTATATTAAATATATTTATAAAAAGTGAGAGTATGAAATACATTGAAGAAACCCTAAAAAATAAAACTATTTTAATAACAGGTGGTGCTGGGTTTATAGGCTCAAATTTGGCTTTTTATTTTCAAAATAATCATCCAGATGCTAAGGTAGTTATAGTTGATTGTTTTAGAAATGGTGAGACATTATCAAATGGAAATCTAAAAAGTTTTGGTCATTTTAAAAACCTTATCGGTTTTAGAGGTGAGGTTATTAGTGGTGATATAAACGATAATGATTTACTTCTAAATTTAGAACTGAACTATAAGTTTGATTACATTTTTCATGAAGCAGCTATCTCCGATACAACTGTATTAGAACAAGATTTAATGATAAAAACAAATGTAAATGCATATAAAAATTTACTTGATTTGGCAGTTATTCACGGTGCGAATATGATATATGCTTCATCAGCTGCGACTTATGGCAATGCTGAGTCTCCACAAAGAGTAGGTAGAGAAGCACCTCAAAATGTTTATGGTTTCTCAAAACTTAGTATGGATAATTTAAGTCGCCAATATATGAAAAAAGCAGAAATTTCTATTGTAGGTCTTAGATATTTTAATGTATATGGTAAGGGTGAATATTTTAAAAATTCCACTGCATCTATGGTTTTACAGTTTGGTCATCAACTTTTATCTGGAAAAAATCCTAAACTGTTTGAGAGTAGTGATAAAATACTTCGTGATTTTATATATATTGAAGATATAGTTCAAGCAAATATAAAAGCTATGAATCCAAAAGAGAGTGGAATCTATAATGTTGGAACTGGTAAAGCTAGAAGTTTTCAAGATATTGTAGATATTTTACAGCATGAGTTAGGAACCTCTTTACAATGTGAATATATCCCTAACCCTTTTATCGGTTCTTATCAGTTTCATACAGAGGCAGATATCCAGACAACAAAAGATGCTTTAGGATATCAACCATCTTTTGAGATGGAAGATGCGATAAAAGATTACATTTGTGAAATAAAAAAAGTTTATGAAGAAGAAGTTAAATAATGGAACAACTTAAAAGTTTTACTCCAAATATTTTAGTGATTGGTGATTTGATGATAGACCACTATTTGTGGGGTAGTTGTGAGAGAATCTCACCAGAGGCTCCTGTTCAGGTAGTTGATATTGCAAAAGAAACGACTGTTCTTGGTGGTGCTGGTAATGTTATAAATAATCTCAACACACTTGGTGCAAAAGTAAGTGTAAGTAGTGTTATTGGTAATGATGATAATGGTAATGAACTCTTAGGGATGTTGAAAAAAATTGATGTTGATACAAAAAATATCATCATTCAAGAATCAAGAAAAACATCTAAAAAAAGTCGTATTATTGCTGTATCACAACAGATTTTGAGATACGATAATGAGAGTAAAGAAAATATAAGTAGTTCATCTGTAGAGGTGATTTTAGAGTTGTTAAACAATGATATTAATTTATATGATGTGATTATTTTATCTGATTATGGCAAAGGTGTTTTAACAGATAAACTATCTCAAGGTATAATTAAATTAGCAAACTCCAAAGGTGTAAAAGTTTTAGTTGATCCAAAAGGGAGTGATTTTTCTAAATACAAGGGAGCATACCTTTTAACACCAAACAAAAAAGAGGCGATATTAGCTACTGATATTATTATAGATGATGAAATAAGTTTGAAAAAAGCATTGCTAAAGTTAAAAACAGAGTGTGATTTAGATATTTCACTTGTAACTTTATCAGAAGATGGAATTGCTATTTTTGATAAAGAGTTGAAAAAATTCCCAACGGTTGCAAAAGAGGTTTTTGATGTAACTGGTGCTGGTGATACAGTTATAGCTTCAATTGCTTTTGCAATAAGTATAGGTAAAAGTATAGAAGATACAGCCTCATTTGCGAACTTAGCAGCTGGAGTAGTTGTTGGGAAAATTGGTTCTGCTACTGTAACTATTGATGAGATAGAGGAGTATGAGGCATCTTTGCATAAAAGTACTTCAGATGCACATATTAAGTCATTTGAAGATATTAATGTTATTGTAGATCGCTATAAAGATAGTGGAAAAAAAGTTGTTTTTACAAATGGATGTTTTGATATATTACATGTTGGTCATGTAAAATATCTTCAAATTGCAAAAAGTTTTGGTGATATTTTGATAGTTGGATTGAATTCTGATGAATCAGTTTCCCGTCTTAAAGGTCCAACTCGCCCTGTAAATATTGCTGAGGATAGAGCATATCTTTTAGCAGCTCTTGAAGCTGTTGATTTTGTAGTTCCTTTTAGTGAAGATACACCTTATGAACTGATAAAAATGTTAGCACCAGACACACTTGTCAAAGGTGGGGATTATGAAGGCAAATCAGTAGTAGGAACTGAGTTTTCAGGAGAGTTAAAACTTGTTGATTTTGTTGATGGTAAAAGTACAACAAAAACAATACAAAAAATACAAGGACATATATGTTAAGAAAATTTAGTTTAATTGCATTAAGTACAATTTCAGTTTTTGCCATGCACAGTGCAGAGATAAATATTAATGATAAAGATTTGGAATTAAGTGCCAAATTTGACCTAGGTCAGTTTGGTAATACAGTAGAACCAGATACAACATTTTTAGGCTTTAGTTATATAAATGGACATGAAGATAATTCTAATACAGATATAAACGGTTATGTAGAAACTAATTTTTTAATGAGAAGAGAGGTAGAAAATAGTGGTGTTATGTTTGGAATAGGAGTTAAGTCTAATTATACAAAAATTAATGCTGATAGATATATTACTATCCCATTAGGTTTAGAGCTTGGATATACTTTGTCAACTACAATACCAATAACATTTGGTACTAAACTATATTATGCTCCAGAATCTCTTGCTTTTTCTAAAGCAAAAAGTTTTTTAGAGTACCGTTTTGATGCAACTGTTGCAGTTATAGATACTGGTTCTCTTCTTTTAGGATATAGAAATATAGATACAAATATGGAAAATAGATATGGCACACAAACTTACAATAAATCTATATACTTTGGATTTAGATTCGCTTTTTAAGCATCTTTAATATATATATAAATAGGTGATGAGCCAATCGTTAATATCTCATCATCTACAATCTCTCCATCTCGTGAATAAACATCAAAAAAATCTTCATTTCTAAGTGTAGTCCCTTTTGTTGACCAATGAATCTGCAATAGCCTATTCTCTACTAAACATTGGAGTATATAATATTCCCTTTTTATATCAAGCCTAAGAAACTGAGCATTTTGTAGAGTTCGAATCATATATTTGTATGTTTGAAATGCTGGGTAGTATTTTATACCATCTCTGTTGTCAACAAGCCCATATCCAGGTGCAATAAGCTGATGCCAAGATACTGAATCAACTTGTTGTGAAGCAAATGCAAATAGATGATAACGGAGCATAAAATCAGCATAAGTTTGTTCATCTATACACTCAACCTCACTTGTTGGTGCATAAGGGGCAGTATTTGAGATAGGCCAATTTGTCTCAGTGATATGTAAAACCTGCTTCGTCTTACGACTTAGCCATACCATTGTACTAAGCAAAGCTATCTTGTCGGACAAACTAAATCCTAGTTGCATATTTTCAGGAGCATCTCTTCTATCTACATATAATAGTGCTGAGATTCCATCATATTTATACTTGAAAAAGTTAAAAAGAGTATGAGCAGTAAAGTGGTACTCAAAATCTATAACACCACTTCCTATAAGTTGTTCATTAGGGAACTCTTTCTCTTTTAAATCGTAAGCAGTTTGATAAAAATTATTATATTCATCAACACTGAAAAATCCCCATTTAGCTCTGTTAATAGTTGAACCAATCTCAAATATATCTATATATTGATGAAGTTGTGTAAAAATAATTTTTAAATCTTTTTTTAGTAACTCTAAGTCTTCTATATGCTCTCTATCTTGAAGAATCTTAAGTGTAACTTTTTTATCACCACATGATAATATGAAATCTTTAAGCTCATCAATAGTATCCATCTCCCAAAGTTTAATTCGAACTAAGATTCTCTCGATATGAAGATCCTCTATAAGCTTAACAGTTAATGTAGTTTCCCTTTGATAATCAACACCAAGACAAAAAAATGATGAGCTTTGTATCTTTTTTCTTTTTATAAATGGTGTCATAATAAGTGAAAAAGGGATTATAAAGATAGATATTATAAGTGTTTTAAATATTGAAATAAACTCTTTTTTTCTCATCTTTTTTTTTAAAACTTTATCTTTTAGTAATCCTGCTTGGTCTGAGTAGCTATCCCAGTTAAATGGTTTTTTCAATTTTAAAATTCCTTTGTATTTATTTTCCATTATTTCTTATTGAAATTATACTTTTATTTTTAAGTTTTTAAGTATAAAGTTATATAATTTCAATCAAAGTGCATCCCTAAATATAAAAGGTTTTAAAATAATGAAAATATGTATAGTGAAACTCTCGGCTATGGGTGATATTATTCATGCAATGGTTGCTTTACAATTTATAAAAGAGCATTTTGTAGATTCTCAAATAGACTGGATAGTAGAGAGTGGATTTAAGGGTGTTTTAGAAAATAACCCACATATTGATAATATTTTACCTGTAAATTTAAAATCTATAAAAAATAAAAAAAGTGAAATATTTAATCAAATAAAATTAGTAAGAGAGTATAGTAAAAACAATTACGATATTGTTATAGATGCTCAGGGTCTCATAAAATCAGCAATTGTTGCAAAAGTAGTGGGTGCTAAAGTTATAGCAGGATTTGATAAAGAATCAACTAGAGAGGGAATTGCTAGTTTGTTTTATAAAATAGGTGTAAAAATAGCTTATGATGAGAACACAATAGATAGAAATGTAAGAGTGATTTGTGAACCTTTAGGGATTAAAGTAACAAGTGATGATATTTTAGCAAAAAAAAGTTTTTTATATTTTGGAGATAAGTATAAAAATAATCTAGTGCAAGATTATAACCTTATAGTTATCGGTTCAACATGGGATAGTAGAAATTATCCTAAAGAGAAGTTTGTTGAGGTTGTAGATAAGTTAAAGATTCTTACATATATAGTGTGGGGTAGCCAAGCTGAGTATGAAAAAGCTTTATGGATGCAAGAGCAATCTCAATATTTAGAAGTACTGCCAAAGGGTAATCTTAATGTTTTAAAAGGTGTTATAGCTAATTGTAAACTTCTTATCGGGAATGATACTGGTCCAACACACATGGCATGGGGATTAAATATACCATCTATCACTATATTTGGTCCAACACCAATAAATCGTGTATATATTACACCTATAAATAGAGTTATTAAATCAAATAGTGTAGTGGATCACTATAAGTTAGATAAAAATGATTACTCTATTAATGAGATTGAAGTTGATGCTATAGTTAAAATAGCTGAAGAGTTATTGAGGGTTTAAAATGAAATTCATACTGTTTTGTAACCTTCCATATTCATTTTCTATATTAAAACCTTTAGAGGATGAGATTGTAAAAAGAGGTTTTGAGTATATTTGGTATATGCCAGAGAAGATTCTTAAGCAGTTTCCATACATAAAAAGTAATTATACAACAGATATTAAAGATTTAAAAGCATATCAAAGTGATGTGATATTTGTACCGGGGAATGAGGTTCCTCACTTTCTTCAAGGTATAAAAGTACAAATTTTTCATGGATTGGCTGGTGAAAAAAAAGGTCATTTTAGGATAAGAGATTATTTTGAACTCTATTTAACACAAGGTTCGTATTTTACAAATAAGTTCAAAGAGTTAGCAAATAAGCATAAAAATTTTAAGGTGATAGAAACGGGTTGGTGTAAGTTAGATAAATTATATTCAATCTCTAAAGAGATTTTCCAAGAGAAGACTAACTTATTAATAAAATATGATACTAAAAATATTGTACTTTATGCACCAACTTTTTCCCCCTCATTAACATCAGGTTTAAAACTAGTTGATACAATTCAAAAGATTGGCAATGAAGATGATATTTTAGTGATTATTAAGTTTCATGATAAGATGGATAGTGCTATTAAAGAGCAATATCAAAATTTAGAAGTAAAGAATCTTATTTTATCAGATGAAAAAGATATAACAAAACTGCTTCAAATATCTGATTTGATGATAAGTGATACATCATCAGTCGTTTATGAGTTTATACTTTTAAATAAGCCTGTGGTTACATTAAATAGCATCTCTGAAAATATAAATTGGTTGAATCTATTTGATGAAAAAGATGTTCATAAGGCAGTAGTAGATATATTGAATGGAAATGATTCATATAAAGATAAACGACAAAATATAATTAAGAAGTATCATTCATATAGTGATGGAAAATCAGCTAAGAGGATGATAGATGCCACTATAGAGTATAAAAAAGTCTATGGAGTTCCTAAGAAAAGAAAACTCTCTTTGCTTAGAAAGTTTAAAATTTATAAAGAATTTGGGATATATTAAATTGAAAATAATACCAACATTAACAGGCAATAATCTAAAAAAAGCTAATGATATGCTTTATGATGTAGCATCATTACTGGATGAAAATAATATAACTTATCATTTAGAGGGTGGCACACTTCTTGGTATTGTTCGTGATAATGCTCTTCTGCCTTGGGATCATGATATTGATATATCTATCCCATCTTCAGAAGTGGATAAATTTTTAGATTTAAAAAGTAAGCTATCAAAGAGTTATAAATTAAAATTGCGTTATTTTGAAGAGGATAGTTGTATCTTTAAAAAAGATAAGTTAAGAATCATCAAAGTTAAATATTACTTATCATCTTTTTTAAAAGGTATTCTCCCTCTGTTTTTTAGAAAGTATGACATAGTTTTAGATATATTTGTAAAATATAGTGATGATAAAGATACCTACTGGGAGGCTGCTGGTAAAAATATGAAAGTCTCATCAAAATATTATGAATCTTTTGAAACTGTTGAGTTTAATGCTTATAGCTATAAGGTACCAAACCATTATAAAGAGTATTTAACACAAAAATATGGTGATTGGAGCCAAGTTGTAAAAGAGTGGGATTGCTCTAAAGATGAAAAAACAATACTAAGTTAGTAAGTGTTAGTATATTGATTTTAATCGAGTATAAACAGTTTACGATAAATACAGTAATCTTTCTTACAGCATTTGTTATGCTGATAGATTACCATCCAACTAAATTTTTTGCATTAATATTATTTATAATGTGGGCTTTTTATCAAGATAAAAAATCTAATCTACTTATTATCAAAGATAAAATAGCACAATCTTTTATTCTCCTCTTTTCTTTATTTGTTGTAGCTCTATTTTGGACTGAAGATATGAGAAATGGGATTAAGATTTTAGAGAGGGAGTCTTTACTTTTATTCTCCCCTTTACTTATTGCATTGCTTGATAGAAAATATTTAAAATATATAATGTTAAGTATATTTTTTGTAATTTTTATATCCCAACTTATCTATATACTGGAGTATCATAAAATAGTTGACTTGTACTACAAGACAAAAGATATTTACCATTATCCATTTATCCACAGAATGTACTTTACAACTATATTAGCTTTTAGTATCGGGTATGGGATATTAAAAATCGATTTTAAAAAGTATAAAACTAAAGAGAATCTAGCACTACTAATATTTATAGTTCTTAGTATATATACCCTTTTTATAATGGGTGGAAGATCTGGTTATATTAACTTTGTAGTAGTTATCTCAATCATCCTTATCTATAAGTTTAAAATAAAAAATAAATTAAATATAGTTTTATTATTGTTCTCACTGTTGGTAGTATCACTTATGTTTTATAAGCTAAACATAAGTGAAACATTTAATGCAAAAGTGGACAAAACAGTTACAAGTATCTCTGCATTTGATATAAAAAATCAAGCAGAACAAGAGGATACTTCAAAAAGAACATCTTTATCTTGTCGTCTTGAATTTTGGTACCACTCATCAAAAATCATCAAAGAGAATCCAATTTTTGGTGTTGGAACTGGTGATGGTGTTGTTGCGATAAAAGAGCTGTTGGGTGATGATGGGTATAAAAAGTTGAAAAAAGATTGTGGCTTAAATGTACGAAGACATTTTAATACCCATAACTTATATATCAATATAGTTTTAATGTTTGGATTCTTTGGTTTAGGAGTGCTTTTATACTTTTTTTATCTGCAACTTAGCACTGCTAAAAAATATAAATCTGTAAATATGATGATTTTAATTATACCAACTATAATAACAATGTTTTCACAATCAGCACTTTTTACAAGCCACTATTTTATATCTTTTTATTCATTTGTTTTGAGTATTATCTACTTAGAGGAAAGAGATAAGATAGAAAATAAAAAATAGTTTATTTAAAATCACTTTTAAGTCGTTGGAGTATCTCAAACGCTTTGTTAATATCTTCTATGTTTATATCTGATATTTTATTTAGGGATGCTTTTAGTTGGGTTGTTGAGATTCCATCTGTTCTTGGTAAGTAGATAACTTCACAATACTCTTTAAGCTCATCAAATTTACCCTCCCAATCATTACCCATAGAGAATATATCAACATCATATTTTTTAATATCTTGAACTTTTTGTTCCCAATGATGCTCAGGTATAACCATATCAACATACTGTATAGCTTCAACAATAGAGGCTCTTTGCTCGTAGGGGATAATAGTTTTTTTACCCTTAATCTCATTAAACTCATCTGAAGATACAGCTACTATTAACTTGTCACCGAGTTTACTTAACCTTTTAAGTAGTTCGAGATGTCCTATATGAAACATATCAAAAGTCCCGTAAGTTAATACTGTTTTGTTGCTCATAAGATTCCTTAAATTAGGTGTTTAAATTGTTGCCGTAATGTTATAATAGTATTGATTAAAAAGAGTATAAGCGATGGTTAATATGTATGCTTTTTTATATCAAGTGTATAGTTTTTAATTTTATTTTCAAATTTCACTAGGTAACTCTCTATGTTAGAAGAATCTAAAATTATTCCAAAATCATCTGGTATATTAGCACTATTTTGATGAGATATTTTATTGGCAAGAAATTTACCAACATTTTCATAAAAATGTTCAGCATCTGGATAGTTTGAGAGTTTTGTTGTCACGCTATTTATATCCATAAAATGATGAACTTCACCAAAAACTTCTACTAACTCCCTTAACCATCTTTTATAATCATCAACTCTTGAGGGGTTGTTTTTTAGTTGAGATAGGAGTAGATTCGCATGGATTGGTGAAGTGTAGATACTGAATTTTGTATTGAGATTTGTATCTTTTATCTTTTGCATAGTTTTTATATAGTTATCATCATACTTGTATTTTTTATCACTAAACCCATAAGTTCGGTTTTTGATATTTTTCTTATATCTTGAGAATCTTTTTTTATCTGTTATATCTCTTTTATATTTAAGATTCTCTCTTGTGTAGTAAACTCTACTCTCACCTTTTATACTAGAAAATATATTTTTTATAGATTCTATAAAAGTTGTACTTGAGAGGATAGTTTTATATCTATACGCAAAACTTTTTACATTATTTACATATATCTCAGCACCCTGTGACTTTACCACAGATGGCTTTTTAGTCCCAAAAAAGTCTGCTCCAATCACAATATATTTTAACTCTTTGCCGTTTAACTCTTTTGCAAAATCTATATACCCTTTAAACTCAATAGGGCGAGAACTATTAAAAGCGTAGTTATATATATTCATATCGCCAAAATGATTTTGGTTTATATATGTAGCTCTACTACTTCCTACGAGTATCCCATCATATTTCTCAAATCCATTAAAGTAAATATCGTTTGTTTTTTGTTGCCTCTCATTAAATGGTTTTTGAATCTGGTTGAACTTATGAGAGTGTGAAAATGTCCAAAATGGGTCTATATAGTAGTTTACAAGAGCTATGATAGGGATAACAGCTAACAATGAAAACCAAGTTTTAATCCATTTTTTAATACTCACTGCTTCCCCTTAAAAATTAAAATATAAAAATTCTGATACTTTATTGAGTGATAAAAAACCAGCAATAAAAATGATACTCGAAAAGAGGGTAGTTTTATAGTTAAACTCTAACTCTTGGAGTTTTTGCATAGAGTTTTTAAACATTAAAACTAAGATAAATGCAAAAATCACAAAACCGATAGCTTTTCCACGATCAAGCATATTGGTAAATCTTCCAAACTCTACCCCATAACTCTCTAAAAATGTAAGGGATTTAAGAGCATTTGGCAAAACAACATAATCCAAAGAGAACATAGAGGAGAGAACTTTAATAGCATCCTCCCACTCTTTGGCTCTAAAAAATATCCAAGCGATGTTAATGAAGTTAAAAGTGATAAACCAAGCTAGAATCTTAGGAAGCTTAAACCCTAAAGTTTGCCAAAATCTATGGATAACTAAAGCAACGCCATGTAAAAATCCCCAAAACACAAAAGTCCAACCAGCACCATGCCAGATTCCACCAATAATAAATGTGGCAATAAGATTGTTATAAGTTCTAAAAGAACCACCTCTATTACCACCAAGAGGGATATAAACATACTCTTTTAAGAATCGTGAAAGTGTAATATGCCACCTTCTCCAAAACTCTTGAATATCGGTAGCCTTGTAGGGAGAGTTAAAGTTGATAGGGAGTTTGATATTAAAAAGTAAAGCGATTCCGATAGCCATATCTGTATAACCAGAAAAATCAAAATAGAGTTGAAAAGTATAAGAGAGAGAAGTAATCCAAGCTTCAATAAGATTTAATTTCTCTGCTACATCAAACCCTGAAGTTGCCCACTGAGCAAAAGCATCAGCAATAACAACTTTTTTAAATAAACCGATAGAAAATATAAACATACCAGCAGCGATATTTTTATATCTTTTTACTAGATTCCATTTCGAAGCAAACTGAGGCATCATCTCAGAGTGATGCACAATAGGACCAGCGATGAGCTGAGGGAAAAATGTAACAAATAAAGAGTAGTTTAAAAAGTCATACTCCTTAGTCTCACCCCTATAAGAATCAACAAGATATGCGATCTGTTGGAATGTAAAAAATGAGATAGCAAGGGGGAGTGCAAGATGGAGTAAAGGGATACTCCCATCAAAAGCAAGGTTGAAATTTTCTATAAAAAAGTCACTATATTTGAAATATCCAAGTAGGGCAATATTGGCTATGATTCCAACACTAAGTAAACTTTTTTTAGAGATTTTTACTTTAGAGAAGTTTTCATTTAAAGAGTTTCCTATCACATAGTTAAATAACATTGAGGAGAGTATGATAGGAAGATAAGCGATATTCCACCAAGAGTAAAAAAATAGAGATGCAAAAACTAAAAACCCTTTAGCACCAGTTATAAGTCTTTGGTTGAGTAGATAAAAGTATATAAGAAATGTAAAAGGTAGAAATAAAAATATAAACTCATAGCTGTTAAATAGCAATTAATCCCCTTTTTTATATAGTATCTGTTATCCTAGTTTTTAGTATAGATATATCCATATCATTATCCCAAGGTAAAAGTCTATTTTCTCGTATAACATCAAATAAAGTTCCACCCTCTAACCAATACTC
>JAYEKJ010000030.1:0-3471 GCA_034660975.1 Campylobacterota bacterium | reverse complement strand
TTTTTATATGTATTCTATCTCAGTAGAGAATGTAAAATAAAGTTGAGTTTTAGCCTCGAATAAATTTAGTTTACGATATTTTAATGTGATACTATATTTAAAAAAGTTTAGATAAAATTAGAAAATAAAAAAGAGGCTTGTAAAAGTGAATAGTAATAATTTTAAAATAATTGTGAGTTTAGCAGTTGCTATGGTGGTTTTTGCTGGGTGCTGGAGTGAGCCTCAGCCAAATAGTAAGAATATAGATAGTGATTTTGAAAATAAAATAGAAAATCTAGCTGGTATCTATGAAACTGTGTCTGATGAACATACAGGTCTTACTTGGCAAGATAACATTGCAACAAAAACAATAAATGTTAATAGACGGGATGCATATGAGTACTGTAAAAATCTTAGTAAGTTTACAGACACAAGAGATTGGTTTTTACCAACTATAGATGAATTAAAAACAATAGTGGACAAGTCTCAAGAGACTAATCATAAAAAAGAGTTTCAAAATACCATTTCTGGTAACTATTGGTCTTCTTCACATTTTGCATACCATCCTGAATGGCCAGATATTTTAAATTTTGAGAGTGGCACTTCTAAGAGTACTAAAAGAAATAAGAAAGCTTATGTTCGTTGTGCTACAAGAGGAGGAAAGTTTAATCCTTGGACTTTTGATAGTTCAAAAAAATATAAATTATATAAAAGCATTAATGAGCAAAAAAAAGTTATAACTAATTATGATTATTCAAAATTTCCATTCCAAGAGATAGCTAGATTAACTCAAAAAATAACAAATTTTTATATGGAACCAAGAGTAATTAAAAAAGAGGATATACCATCAAAAATATCTAAACCTGTCTTACCTGAACAAAAAAAGCATAAGTTTATAAAGGGTGAGTATGAAACAAAACTCTCTTTTGAACAAAGGGTAAATAAAGCTATAAAAGATAGAAAACATATAATAGCACCAATTCAAGAAAAATATAGAAAAGATGTAGAGAATAGAAATGCAATTATTGCCAAATTAAACAGTAAAATTGAAGCAGAACAAAACTATAAAAAAACACAAGTAAAAAATAAAATTAGAGAGTGGAAAAAAGGTGCATTTGAAGTTGTCATGGGTGGTTTTAAGTTTGAAAAACGAAGTTATGATTCTGAAACTGGCACAATGTATGTAATTATGAAAGCAAAAAATGCAGATTATTCTAAAAAAGTATCTCTTAAAGTAAGCCCAATACAAGCGAGAGAATTTAGTGAAAATATACAAAGCGTAAAGGCGAATCCAGTTTTTAAATTTGCAAATAATCAAATCACTCTTAAATCTATACAAGCAAACTATGGTGGTAGTGAGTATTTAGCAGTTCTAGATTCTAAAGATTTTACACCTGAAAAGATAGAAGTAGCCATAAAAGATACAAAAGTTGCTTTTGATAGTGAAAAGCAGATGCGTTTATCTTTGCAAAACCCTAACCTAAAAGACACTTATCAAGTCCAAGCTCTTGCATATAAAGATGGTAAAGAGATAAAGAATCAAAAGTTTGATGATGATATACCTACACTTTTAAGTAAAATAAAAGCCAATAAAATAGATTCTAAAAAATGGTTATTTACCATAGGAATCGAAAACTATAATGAAACAGATGATATTAAGTATTCAAAAAGAAGTGCCTTAGCCTTTAAAAAAGTGGCTCAAAAAACACTAGGAATCAAAGAGAGAAACTCTTACACTTTACTTGATAACAAAGCAACGGGAACAGCTATAAAAAATAAACTGAGATTGTTACTAAGTGAGGTAAAAAAGGGTGATACTATCTACTTTTACTACAACGGACACGGAATCCCAGACCCTGCAAAAGGTGGTGAGCCTTATATGTTACCAAGTGATGGAATCCCTGATTTTATAGTGGGTGAAAAATCTTTTTCTCTTAAAAATATCTACAAACAACTCAGCGATTCTAAAGCTAGTAAAGTTGTAGCATTTGTAGATTCTTGCTTCTCTGGTGCTACTGATGGTGTGAGTATCATAAAAGGGGTAGCAGGCTCAAGACTTGCTCCTAAAAAAGTGGTGTTTGATAAGTCAAAAATGGTAGTGTTAAGTGCAGGGCAGAAAAAACAATACTCAAATATGTACCAAGAGAAAGGTCATAGAATGTTTAGCTACTTCGTGATGAAATCTTTACTTGATGGGAAAAAAGATATAAATATATTCTACAAAGAGGTTTCATACAAAGTAAGCGAGGCATCAAACGAGTTGGGTGCCTTGAAAAAACAAGAGCCAACTATTGATGGTAATGTGAAGATAAAATTGTAATACAAAATGGAATCTAGAATTTCAAACGCTAAAGCACTAGCCTCGAATAAATTCGAGGTTCCGAGATATAAAGGTAGATATATGAAGAAAATATTTTTAACAGTTTTATTCCCCATAGTACTCTTAGCAACTCCCCCTAGTTGGTATATTCAAAGCAATATACCTACAAAAGAGTATGAGATAGTAGGGTATGGGGCAGGATTCACGAGAGAAGAAGCAAACAAAAAAGCGAAATCTCATATAGCTAATGCTATACAGACAAATGTACAATCAAGTTCAAGTATAGAAGAATCAGAAATTGATGGTGAGTTTAAACAGAGTACGAAAACTAGCATAAAAGAGAGTTCAAATGTTGATTTGAGTGATTTGAAACAGATTAAATCTGCTTATATTGATGGTGAGTATTTTGTGGCATTAAAATATGTAAACTTGCCATTTGCTAAAAAAGTAAGATTGAAATTTAGTGATATTTCGCAGATGAAACAAGAGACAAACACTTATTTAATTCATACCCCTTTACTCCAAGAGCTAAAAGTAGAGTTTGGCTTTTTTCCTAAAATAAGTATAGATAAAAATAACCTTCTCATAGAGAAACAAAGTTTTAGCATAGATGATGATACTCTAAAAAAGCTTTTTTCTTTAGTAGATAACAAAGCCATTAAAATAAAGCAACCAAAAAACATAAAGCATAGTGAGTTTTATTTTATAGATGTTGTAGTTCTCAAAAGTGGTTTCGTTACAGTGATTCACTTTTATGAAAATGGTGGTATATCTATACTTTATGATAATGAAAAAATTATAAAAAACACCAAATACAGCTATCCAAATAAAGATGAATACAACGGAATAGAGGCTTATTTAGAAAAAAATGTTGATAAAACAAAAGATTTAACTATTGCTCTTTTATGTAAAGATAAAAAGGATTTTAGCTATTTTGACCAGATGACAGATCAAAAAGAGAATTTTGCAAAAGTGTATGGAAAACTTTTTGATACAATAGATGGATGTGATGTGGCAAGTGAGATGTTGAGTATAAGGAGGCAATAAAATGTGCATGACCATAAAAGAAAAGTATATAGACCCATTTACAGACTTCGGTTTTAAATGGCTCTTTGGTACAGAGGAAAATAAAGAGTTACTTATAAGCTTTTTAAACGACTTGCTAGAGTTAG
>JAYEKJ010000029.1:0-3494 GCA_034660975.1 Campylobacterota bacterium | reverse complement strand
AATAAAATATAAGGTTTATAAATGAACGATTCCCTAATGTTAGCTTCTATAATGGTAGCTGCCTTAGTAATACTACTTCCTCTTCTTTTTCACCTGACAAAGTACTTAGGTGTATCGAGTGATAATGTAAGAAAAAATGAGCCTGTTGAGGGTGGAATTCGCCATACTCATAAAGATTCTTTTGATGGTTTTAATGTTAAATTTTTTCTAGTTGGAATCATCTTTCTTATCTTTGATGTAGAGGTTCTTTTTATGTTTCCATGGGCTTTAAACCTCAGAGAGTTTGGTTTATTTGCCCTTTTTGAGATGTTTATTTTTATCGGTCTGCTTGTTGGAGGGCTTATATATGTGTATAAATCAGGAGTACTAAAATGGACATAAGCAATACTCACTTACTAGATGAAGCAGTTGTTACTACAAAACTAGATGCTGTTATCACTTGGGGGCGTGAAGCCTCTTTGTGGCCTTTTGTTTTTGGAACTGCATGTTGTGCTATTGAGTTTATGTCAACGGCTGCAAGTCGTTATGATATATCAAGATTTGGGGCAGAGGTTCTTAGATTCTCCCCTCGTCATGCTGACTTGCTTGTGGTAGCTGGAACAATTAGCTACAAACAAGCTCCCATACTCAAGCAGATTTACGACCAGATGCCAGAGCCTAAATGGGTTGTAGCAGTTGGTGCTTGTGCTTCAACTGGTGGTTTTTATGACAACTACACAACTCTCCAAGGGATAGATGAGATAGTTCCTGTTGATGTTTATGTAGCAGGTTGCCCACCCCGCCCTGAAGCTATTATAGATGCTGTTTTAGATATACAAAGACAGTTAAAAAGAGAACCTAAATTTGAGGTGCGAAACACTGAATACAAGGGTAAGTTTGATGATGCCTAAAACAATTATAGAGAGTTCAGAACTTTTTGAGACTATTAAAGATGCAAAAGAGAAAAAAGGTTTTACACTTCTCCTTGATATCACAGCCGTTGATAACCTCAACAAGACCTATCCAGCCTCTACGAGATTTGAGCTTGTTTATATACTTCGTCATGCAGAATTTAAAGAAACTATAATTTACAAAGTTCCTGTTTTAGATGCAGAAGTCGGAGTTGATAGTATCTCTTCACTATTTAGCTCTGCTGAGTGGGCTGAAAGAGAGGTTTACGACCAATACGGCATAAACTTCATCAACCACAAAATGCTCAAAAGAGTTCTCAACCACATGGAGTTTGTTGGGCATCCACTTAGAAAAGATTACGAGATAACAAAAGGGCAACAGTGTAGTGTTTCACAAGATTTGATGGATGAGATGAAACCACTTCTTGATGAACGAAACTTAGATATGAATCGTGATGATTTAATGGTAGTAAATCTTGGACCATCACACCCTGCTTCGCATGGAACTATCAGAACTTTAGCTGCACTCGATGGGGAAACAATTGTAGCTGCTGCTTCTGAGATTGGGTATCTACACCGTGGTTTTGAGAAGAGTTGTGAGAATCACAACTATAACCAAATCATCCCCTACACAGACAGACTTAACTACTGTTCAGCTCTTATGAACAATATCGCATTTGCAAAAACTGTTGAGGAGATGATGGATATAACTCTACCTGAGCGTGGAATCTACATACGGGTGATTCTTGCTGAATTATCCCGTGTCATCGACCATCTTGTATGTTTAGCTGCCGGACTTTTAGATATGGGTGGACAAACAAACTACTGGTATCTTTACAACCCTAGAGATAACGCTTATGATTTTTTATCTAAACTCACGGGTGCAAGACTTACAAACTCATATATGAGAATCGGTGGGATGACACACGATTTGTATGAGGGTTGGCAAAGTGATTTAGAGGATGTTTTAGTAAAGATTGATTTTGGAATCACAGAATCACTCAAAATGATAACACACAACAGAATCTACAACGACCGTATCCAAAATGTATCTCCAGTGAGTGCATCTGAGGCGATAGACTACGGATTTACCGGTCCAAATCTTCGAGCTTCTGGCGTTGCTTACGATATGAGATTCGCTAAGCCATACTATGGGTATGATACTTATGATTTTGATATGGTGATAGGGAGTGTGGGTGATACTTATGACAGGATGATGGTTCGTTTTGATGAGATGAACGAATCTCTAAAAATTATCCGTCAAGCTGTTAAGAGAATCCCTGATGGAGCTGTAAGTGTAGATGATAGAAGAATCACTATGCCCACAAAATCTTGTGTTTATGGTGGTATTGAGGGGATGATGAATCAGTTTAAACTTGTAGTTGATGGGGTAAAAGTTCCTGAGGGTGAACACTACGGAGCTTTTGAAGCAGCTAATGGTGAGCTAGGTTTTTATATAGTAAGTGATGGAAGTGGAACTCCTTATAAAGTTAAAGTGAGACCACCCTCTTTTTACCATATGTCAGCATATCCAAAAATCATAGAGAACTATCAAGTAGCCGATGCGATTATGACACTTGGTAGCCTTAACATAATAGCAGGAGAGATGGATAGATGAGCTTTACCTTTAATGATGAAAACCTTTTAAAAATAGAAGAATTAAAAAAAAGATATCCAAACCCAAATGCTCTGAATCTCCCTTGCCTTTGGATGGCTCAGTATCAAGATGGATATATCTCAATAGATGCGATTGATGAGATATCTAAGGTGGTTGAGATACCAGCTATGGAGATTTACAGAGTTGCAACTTTTTACTCTATGTTTGACCTTGAACCACAAAATAAACTTAAAGTTCAAGTGTGTAAAACACTCTCTTGTAAACTATGTGGAAGTGATGAAATTTTAAAACACTTAGATTCTAAAGATGTCAAAGTGCAACATGTAGAGTGTCTTGGCTCTTGTGGGACTGCACCCGTAATGGCAATAGATGATAGATACTATGAGAATCTTACAAAAGCAAAAGTTGATGCCATTTTAGAGGGGTTAATATGAGAGATTGTAAAATAGTTAGTGCTAAGTTTGAGATTAACAACTCTCATACTTTAGAGATTGCAAAAACTCATGGTGCGTATGAGAGTTTATCAAAAATAAAAGAGTACTCACCACTCCAAATCATAGATATTATCAAAGATTCTAATCTTCGTGGAAAAGGTGGAGGTGGAGCAAGTGCTGGTGATAAATGGGCTTTGATGCCACAAGATTCACAAAAGCCCTCATTTTTAGCAGTAAACTGTGATGAGAGTGAACCGGGAACTTTTAAAGATAGAGAGATTATCTCAAAAGACCCCCATCTTCTTATAGAGGGAATCATCTTAACTTGTTATGCCATAAAAGCAAAATCTGCTTATATCTATATCCGTGGAGAGTATAAACAGTTTCAAGATATTCTTCAAGGGGCTATTGATGAAGCTTATGGGGCTGGACTTTTAGACAACTGCGATATAACTATCCACCGTGGTGCTGGTGCTTATATATGTGGAGAAAAATCAGCTCTTTTAGAATCTATGGAGGGCAAACGGGGACACCCTAAACTTAAACCAAAAC
>JAYEKJ010000028.1:0-16451 GCA_034660975.1 Campylobacterota bacterium | reverse complement strand
TTTCCTGTGCGATCATTGGTGTTAAAAAATAGTGCAATTATGACAAACAAAGGTGTTGTCCTAGATACGCTAATAAAGAACTTAGATTCTATGCCTACAGATTGTATTGTAGTTCATGAAAATAATATCCCCAAAGGGATAATCACTAAAAAAGATATTACATATCGTATAGCCAAAAAAGAACCACTAGATTGTTTAGTTGAGGAGTGTATGAGTTATCCAATCTTATCGATTAATGGTGATATAACGATACGAAAAGCTTTAGATATTATGAATGAACATAGATATAAGCGTATATTTGTTACAGATAATGATGGTGAACTTTTAGGAATAATAACTCAAAAAGAGTTAGTAAGTGTTATATACCATAAATTCTCGCACAAAACTGTAAAAAGTATAGACAAGTTAAACCATATTCTTGAGAAAAAAGTGAATTCAAAATCAGAAGAGATTATTGAAATAAAAGAGAGATATGAACATGCACTCTCAGCATCTACACATGGTTTATGGGATTGGAATCTTATTACCGATGAGATTGTTATATCACAACAACTCGAAAATATGCTTGGTATAGAAAAAAAATCTGTAAAAAGTATGAGTTTAAATTTCTATAATTTAATAGATGAAAATGATAGAGTAAAAGTTATAAGTGCTAGAGAAAAAGCGATGGATAATGATAAAGAGATGTTTGAGGTAGAGTATCGAATAATTGATAAAAACAATAACTATATTTGGGTAAAAGATAGAGCTAGAATTATTTATAACAATGGTTGTCCAATTCGTATAGTAGCAACTGTATCAAATATTACAGAACATAAAAATATGCAAGATGAGATAAAAAAAACAAAAAGATATTTTATACCATCAGGCACATCATGATCTACTTACAAATCTACCAAATAGAGTACGCTTTTTGGATAGTTTAAATCAAGCGATAGATAGTTCAAAAAAAGATAATAGTAAATTTGCTTTATTATTTATAGATTTAGATAATTTTAAAGAGATTAATGATTCCCTTGGGCATTATATAGGTGATAAAGTATTACAGATAGTAGCCATAAGATTAGAAAATATGATGAAAAAGCAAATAATAGTTGAAAACAATACATTTTTTATCTCATGTAGTATAAGGGTTAGTTTATATCCGGATGATGCAACAAGTAGTGATAATCTATTAAAACATGCTGATGTTGCTATGTATAAAGCAAAAGGTGAGGGCAGAAACATGCACTCTTTTTATACATCAAAAATGACAGAACTTGCTCTTGAGAGAGTAAAGATGGAGACAGATTTACACCATGCATTAGAAAATGGTGAGTTTGAAGTTTATAATCAGCCTCAGTATAATGCTCAAAAATCACAATTAGTTGGATTAGAAGCATTAGTTAGATGGAATCATCCACAAGAAGGTTTGGTCTCACCAGCTAAGTTTATACCATTAGCAGAAGATATAGGATTGATAGTACAACTTGATCAGTTTGTGATGAGAACAGCTATGAAGCAGATTAGTTCTTGGTATGCTAATGGATATAATCCAGGTGTATTAGCACTTAATTTAGCGATGAAACAGTTATATTTGAGTGATTTTATATCTATATTAAAATCTATGATGGATGAATCATCTTTTAAGTCAGAATGGCTTGAATTAGAGGTAACAGAGGGTCAAATAATGAAAAATCCAGAATAAGCTATACTAAAGCTTAAAGAGATTAATGATTTAGGTATAAAAATTGCAATAGATGATTTTGGAACAGGTTACTCATCATTAGCATACTTAAAAAAACTACCTGTAAGTAAGATAAAAATAGATCAATCCTTTATATTTGATTTACCCGATGATGAAGATGATATAGCGATAGTAAAAACAGTTATCTCATTGGCAAAGAATTTAAAATTAAATATTATTGCAGAGGGTGTAGAAACTGATGCCCAAAAAGAGTTTTTATTAGAAAATGGATGTATCAATGTACAGGGTTATTTGTTTGGAAAACCAATACCTGCTAGAGAGATAGAAAAAATATTAATCAGCATATAATTTTTTTTGATATAATAATGATATTATTAAAATATAGGATATTTTTTTGCAATATACAAACGAAGAATTAAGAGAAAAGATTATTGAATTAAAGAGTAAATTGAGTGTGACTTTGGTGGCACACTTTTATCAAAGAGATGAAGTTTTTGAGATGGCAGACATCACAGGTGATTCTCTTGAACTAGCTATACGAACTAGAGATGATAATGCAGATTTTGTTGTTTTTTCTGGTGTTGGTTTTATGGGTCAAAGTGTAAAAGTACTTTCACCTCATAAAAGAGTTGTTATGCCTAAGGCTGCTTGTTGTGCTATGGCTAAGATGATTGATGGTATGCAGTTTGATAACTCTGTTAAAGTCTTAAATGAAGCAGGCATAGCGAGTGAAAATATTTTACCAATTACATATATCAATTCAGATGTTGCAGTTAAAGCTAAAGTTGGTGAGATGGGTGGTTTAGTTTGTACAAGTTCAAACGCTAAGACAATTATCACCAATGCACTAAAAGAGGGTAGAAAGATTCTTTTTGTTCCAGATAGATGTTTAGGTCAAAACATTGCTAATCAGATGGGCTTAGAATCTTGTGTTATTGGTGATGGAACAGATCCAAATGATTCTGATATTATCTGTTATAACGGTTTTTGTTCAGTTCATCAACTTTTTACTATTGACGATATAGCTTTTTATCGTAAAAAATATCCAGGTATCCTAATTGCTACTCATCCAGAGTGTGATCCAGCTATCTGTGATGCTTCTGATTTTGTTGGTTCAACTTCTCAGCTTATCAAGTATATTAAAGAGTTGCCTGATGAACAGAAAGTGGCAGTTGGAACAGAATTTAATATGGTAAATCGTCTTCGCCCATCTAACACTTATGTTTTATCATCAACAAAACCAGAGTGTCCAACTATGAATGAAACAACTTTATTAGATCTGTATTTAACACTAAAATCTATAGACGATGGAGAACCTTTAAATGAGATTCTGGTTGATGAGGATACTCAAAAGTGGGCAAAAATAGCATTAGAGAGGATGTTGGCATTATGATTGAAGAGTTTGTAAAAGCAACTTTAGCAGAGGATGTGGGTCGTGGAGACCTATATGCTTTAGTTGAAGAGAGTGTAGAATCTAAAGCCGATATTATTGCAAAATGTGATGGTGTTGTTGCTGGGGTAAAATATATAGATGTTTTGGCTCGTATTGAGGGTTTTGACATTGTTTGGGGTAAAGTAGATTCTGAGAGTTTTGTAAAAGGTGACATTATCGCGATAGTAAAAGGTGATTCTCATACTCTTTTAAAGGTTGAGAGAACACTTTTAAATATGCTTTTACATGCAAGTTCAATCGCAACTCTTACTAGAAAATATGTAGGGATCATTAAACCCTATGATGTAAAACTTTTAGACACTAGAAAAACAAGACCACAGCTTAGAGTATTTGAAAAATATGCAACAAAAGTTGGTGGTGCAGTAAACCATAGGATGGGTTTAGATGATTCTCTTATGATAAAAGATACCCATTATAAAACTATTAAAGATTTAGAAGCCTATATAGTTAAAGCAAGAAAAGAGATTCCATTTACTGCTAAGATAGAGGTGGAAGCTGAAACTTTTGAGATTGCAAAAGAGGCGATGGAAGCGAAGTGTGATATAGTTATGTGTGATAATATGACACCGCAACAGATAAAAGAGATAGTTGCCTTTAGAGATAAGAACTACCCACATATACTTTTAGAAGCTAGTGGGAATATTTCACTTGATACTATAGAATCTTATGCTAAAAGTGGTGTTGATGCGATAAGTAGTGGTTCTTTGATTCATCAAGCAAATTGGATTGATTTGTCTATGAAGATGAGTTAGATTCAATATAATTATAAGTAGGCATTTAGATGGCAGATGATGCCCAAATAACAGAAGCTTATCCCCATTTGAACGAAAAAGGAACAAGTCCCTTTTTCTACGCTAGACGCTATGGTACTAAAGAAAATCTTGTAAAGATTTTGTAGATTCTTCTGAGGAGATTTTAAATGGCAGATGATGCTGAAAAAACAGAAGAACCCACCCCCAAGAAGATTGAGGATGCGAGAAAAGAGGGGAATGTTCCCAAATCTCAAGATACTTCAGGGGTAATAACTCTTTTTATCGCGATACTCTCTTTATTGATGCTATTTCCATTTATGGCATCACATCTACTTAGTCTCTTTAAATATTACTTTTCATTAATTGGCACTCCCTTAGATAAGCTTTTTATGATTGATATTGCTATTGTTACTACAAAAGAGTTTCTTTTAATAATTTTACCCCTAGCAACAGCAGTAGCTGTAGCAGGTGTAATAGCAGCAATTTCACAATTTGGTTTTTTGTTTACAACTAAGGCTATCATGCCAGACTTTAAAAAAATTGACCCGATCAAAGGTACCAAAAATCTTTTTTCTATGAAAAAGCTTATTGAGGGTGTTAAAATAACTTTTAAGTCTTTTACAACTTTAGGTATTGGGTTTATATTTTTCTTTTATTTTATAACTGAGTTACCAACGGTTGCTTTATTTGGTTTAGCAGATCAATTAGAATGGATGAAAGATAAAGCGATAATAATAGCCTTTGTTATGCTTCTTGTTATTTTTGTTTTTGCTATGATTGATATAATTATTGTTAGAAAACAGTATTTTGATGGTTTAAAAATGAGTTTACAAGAGGTAAAAGATGAGATGAAAAATATGGATGGAGATCCACTTATTAAAGCTAAAATTCGTCAGATTCAGATGGAAGCATCAAGAAAAAGGATGATGGCTGAGGTTCCGAATGCTGATGTTGTTATAACAAATCCAACTCATTATGCAGTTGCATTAAAATATGAGGAAGCAAAAGGAGCACCTACCGTAGTTGCAAAAGGGATGGATCATGTAGCTCAACAGATTAAAAAAATAGCACGAGAAAATGATGTTATTATATATCCAAGTCCACAACTAGCACGAGATTTATATGCACAAGTAGATATTGATAAAGTGATTCCAAATGAGCTATTTCAAGCAGTGGCTGAAGTACTTGCTTATGTACATAAAATGAATAGAAAATAGAAAAAATAGTATAATTAGACTAGATGAATAAAATTATAAATAAAGTTGATAATTCGAAACATATCGTGGTAGTGGCAGATGCTAGTGTTGATTCTATAAGTAGTGCAAGTGCATTTTATACATATCTTTTAACACTTCATAAAAAAGTTTCTTTTTTTTGTATCTCTAGTGAGATAGATAATAGGCTTTCATTTATACCATGGTTTGAAAAAATAAGATATACATTTGCATCCTCTTCAGATTTAGTAATCGGATTTGGTTCTTTAAAAAAAGAGGAGATAGGGGTAGAGTGTGATTATATAAATATTGATATAGCTAATAAAAATTTCATTAGTCTCGCTGAGAGCATATATAATTTATTTAAAAACAATGGTATTAAAATGAATAAAAAGATAGCTACATCTTTATATGCTGGAATTTTAGATTGCTCAAAAGGCTTCTTGGATGATAGGGTTGATGGTACATTTTTTGCTGTTGTACAAGAATTGATAGATTTAGGTGCTGATACTAAAGTATGTAATAGATATATTATGAACCATATGAGTTTAGCTGCGTTTAGATTAAAAGCTAAAATGCAAATAGATATGAAACTTGAACTAGATGCAAAAGTAGCCCTATTTGTAGTAAGTGATAATGATCTGTTATCATCAGGGGCTACTGAGAATGATTGCGAAAAAGTTATCTTAGAATCTCTTTTTTTGCCAACTGTTAATATTGCTTTATTATTGAGAGAGCATAACGACTTGAGTGTAAGTGTGTTGTTAAAATCCGATGGGGAGCTTGATGTTTTAAAAATAGCATCACTTTTTAATGGTGTTGGTAATTCAAAAATTGCAAGATTTGATTTTATAAATAAAAATCATCTAAAAGAAGAAAAAATAAAATTAATTTACAAGGAAATAGAATTTGAGTCGAAGAAATAGTAAATCATCTGTAGGTGTCTTATTAATATTTAGTTTATTTATTGTTGGAGCTGTATATGTATATAATTCAGCTATGTTTGAAAGAGATGTGCCTAAAATCACACTTCAAAGTAATGGATATTGGAATCTAAAAAAACCACTAAAAATAAATATAGATGATGCAAACGGCATTAAATTATATAGAGTTATTTTAGAAACAAGCAAAGAAAAAATTGTTCTTTCACATGAACAACCTTTAGAGTTAAGTAATGAAGTAGAGATAAAAATTGCATCACCACGAGGTGCTTATGTAATGAAAGACAAAAATGTAAAAATAATTGTAGAAGCAACAGATTCTAGTAAATGGAATTTTTTAAGTGGAAACAGTACTGTTAAAAAGTTTGATTTGATAATAGACAGAAAAAGACCACAACTAAGTAGTGTAGCTCATTCATATAAGATAACAAAGGGTGGTTCGGCCTTAGTTATTTTAAAAGTTTTTGATGATAATTTAAATGATTTATATATCGAAACTAATTACAAGAAAAAATTTAAATTGCAACCATTTTATAAAGAGGGATATTATATCTCTTTAGTAGCATGGCCTGTAACTGAGAAAAATTTTAAAGCTACAATGGTGGCAACGGATAGAGCTGGAAATAAAGCCAAATCATATATTCCATTTTATTTGAAACAAAAAAACTATAGAGTTTCAAATATTAAACTTAGTGATAGATTCTTAAAAGGTAAAATTGCCGAACTTGCTGAAGATTTTGCTGAGACACAAGGGATTAATGATTCTATTGAACAATTTGTTATGATTAATGAAAATGTTAGAGAGAAAAATGAAATTTTAATCCATAAAATTACATCAAAAATCTCTGATGAGATGATAAGTGACTTTAAGATAAAAAAAATGTATCCACTTAGAAATGCACAAGTTGTTGCTTCTTTTGGAGATCATAGAAAGTATTCATATCAAGGAAATAGTATTAGTGAATCATACCATTTAGGATTAGACTTAGCCAGTAATGCACAAGCGAGTATTAAACCACAAAATGGTGGCGATATTGTGTATGCTGATTTTAATGGACTTTATGGAAATATGCCTATTGTTGATCATGGTTTAGGATTGTTTACACTTTATGGTCACTGTTCTAGTCTAAGTGTTAATGACGGTGATTTTATTAATGCTAAAAGTGAAATTGCAAATACAGGTGCAAGTGGTTATGCTATGGGTGATCATCTACATTTTGGTGTACTTGTGCAAGGTATTGAAGTTCGTCCAGCAGAGTGGATGGATAAAAAATGGATAAAGTTAAATATTTCAGATATTATTAAAAGTGCTAAAAAAATTATTGATAGAGATAATTAGATAAAGGATTGATATGCATCAAACAACTATAAAAAAAGCGGTGGAATTAGTTGGTATAGGACTACATAAAGGTACTCCTATTAGACTTCGTTTGGAACCTTTAGAATCAAATAGTGGTATTGTTTTTTATCGTAGTGATGTTGATGTATCGATACCATTAATTCCTCAAAATGTTGTTGATACTAAAATGGCTACTGTTATTGGTAAAGATAGTCATGTTATATCTACAATAGAACATTTGCTTTCTGCTGTTTATGCTTATGGGATTGATAATTTAAGAGTTATTGTTGATGGAGATGAGATTCCTGTGATGGATGGAAGCAGTGCAAGTTATTGTATGCTTCTTGATGAAGCAGAGATACAAGAGTTAGATAAACCTAAAAAAATAATGCGAATAAAAAAAGATGTGATAATTCAAGAGGGTGAAAAATATGTAAAACTTTCGCCATCTCCCGATTTAAAATATGATTTTACAATTAAATTTCCACACCCTGTAATTCAAAATCAAGATTATGTTTTAGAATTTACAAAAGAAAATTATAAAAATGAGATATCTCGTGCAAGAACTTTTGGATTCCTTCATGAAGTTCAGTACCTCCGTTCAAAAGGTTTAGCACTTGGTGGGTCTTTAGAGAATGCAGTGGTATTAGATGATAAAAAAGTTTTAAATCCTGAAGGCTTAAGATTTTCAGATGAATTTGTAAGACATAAAATTTTAGATGCTATTGGTGATATGTCTTTAATTGGGATGAATTTTATTGGTAACTATGAGGCACTTGCAGGTAGTCATGATTTAAACCATAAACTTACTTTAGAGCTATTAAAAGATCCTCAAAATTATGAAGTTATTGAATTAGTTGGTGAAAAAACAGCAGAGTTAGAAAAAGCATATGCTTAAAGAGATTGATTTAGTGCTAGTTGCATTATCTTCACCAATTCAGATAGGGATATATGAAAACAACAATTTAATAGATGTGATTAGTAGTGATAAAAAAAGCTCAGATGTTTTACCAATTATATTTGATGATATTTTTAAAAAATATAAAGTAAAAAATCTTTTTTATGCAAATGGACCTGGGAGTTTTATGGCTATTAAGGTTGCGTATATATTTTTAAAATCTATAAGTATTTTAAAAAAAATACCACTATATGCAACAGATGCTTTTTATTTTAATAATACGAAACCAATAAAAGCGATTGGAAAGCTACATTTCGTTAAAGTTGCACATGAAATAAAAACTCAGAAATTAGAAACAGTACCAGATGTTAGTTATGAGCTACCGAATGTACTTGATTATAATGAGTTTACCTCCGTGTCAACACCACTATACTGTATTGGTGCTGTTGGATAGATTATATATAAAGGTGCTATAAGCATGACAATTAGCGTTCCAGCAACAAGTGCAAATCTTGGACCAGGCTTTGATTCTTTAGGTTTAGCCGTAGATTTACGAAACAAAGTTGAATTCCACCCATCAAAATTTTTTAGTGTATCGATAAAAGGTGAAGGTGAAAATAATCCTAGATTAAAAGGCAATAACCTTTTTATTAGTATTTTTAATGATCACTATAATCGTTTAACAAAAAAAAGACAAAATTTTAAGTTTACTTTTTATAATCAAATACCTATGTCAAGAGGTTTAGGAAGTTCATCTGCTGTAATTGTAAGTGCAATTGCTAGTGCGCATGAAGCAGTTGGAATAAGAGTATCAAAGCGTAGAATTTTAAATCATGCTCTTGTTTATGAAACTCATCCAGATAATATTACACCAGCAGTGATGGGTGGTTTTAATGCTGCTGCAATAGAAAAAAATAAAGTTTTTTCACAAAAAAAACATCTACCAGATTATTTAAAAGCAGTAGTTGTTATTCCAAATAAGCAGATGAATACATCAAAAGCTAGAACATTATTGCCAAAATCATATTCGAAAGAGAATGCTATATATAATTTGTCTCATACAGCTCTAAGTGTAGCAGCATTTTTTAATGAAGATTGGGAGATGCTAAAATTAGCTTCACAAGATAGATTTCATCAAAAAGCTAGAATGAAAACATTACCAGAACTTTTTAGTGTTCAAAAAGTAGCGTATGAGAGTGGAGCTTTAATGAGTACACTATCCGGAAGTGGATCAACATTTTTCAATATGGTTTATGATGAAGATGCTGCAATGATTGCTAATAAATTTAAGCAAAAATTTCCAGATTTCAATGTGAAAATTTTGGATTTTGACAATAATGGACTTTTAATAGAGAAATAACTCTATTAAATAAAGTAAGTTTAGATATAATGGCGAAAATATTTCATCAACCAACAAGAATGTGTATCTCATGTAGAGTGAGAGAGATTCAAAATAAGTTATTAAGACTTCAACATATTGATGGTTCGCTTGAAAGTTTTGGTGGAAAGGGTAGAAGTTTTTATATTTGTGAAAATTGCCTAGCACAAGAAAAAAAACTTTCAAAAGCACTAATGCGACAATGCAGAAGTGGCGATAAAAATAAATTAATGAATAGACTAAAGGAGATCATCGCTGATGATAGAAAAAGTTAGAGTACACGAAATTGCAAAAGAGTTAGGAATAACTTCTAAAGATGTTCTAAAAAAAGCTTCAGAGATGGGAATGGAAGTTAAATCAGCTCAAAGTACAGTTACTATGGAACAAGCTGAGGGCTTATCAAACTTTATAATGAATGGAGAAAGTTCTACTGAGATATCAAAACCTATTGAAAAAGCACCAGCTAAAGCAAAAAGTGAAACTTCTAAAGATGAAACTCCTAATAAAGAAGTTACTGCTAGTGATGATGTGAAAACAGCTGAAACTAATGATCTTAAAGTAGTTGTTAAAACTGAAGAAACACAAAAGAAAGAAGAGGTTGTTACTGCTGAAAAAGTAGAAGAAAAAAAGCCAAAGGTATCTAAGGCTATTGAAAATATAAAAATTGTTCAGCCTCTTAAAACTAGTCAAATTAAAAGAACTGGTCTTAAAATTGTTAAAAAGAAGAAGCCAAAAGTGGAAGAAAACTACAACCTTCCTACAAAACAAGCATCAGTTTCTTCTTATGGAAAAATGAGTGCAGAAGTTTTAGCTGAACTTGCTCAAAAGAAAAAATCTAAACAAGGTTCTTCTAGTAGTGCAAGAAAGCAGGAACAAGGTACAAGAATGGATATTTTCGGTGGATCTATGAGTGATGTATCTATGGATATGGATGATCAAGTAGTTCTTTTAGATTTAAACTCTACTGAGAGAGCAAAACTTCCAGCTGAAGAGCCAAGAAAACCAAGACAACCAAAGCCTGCTGGAAGAAATGCAAATAAAAAGCAAGCACCTCGTGGTAGAAAAGTTCGTAAAGATAAAAGAAAAAAATATACTAAAGAGAAACAAGCTGATGAAATTGTAACTCATGTTGAGATTCCTGAAGATATTCGTGTATATGAATTTGCAGAAGCTTTAAATAGACCAATGTCAGATATCATTAAAGTTCTTTTTGATCTTGGTATGATGATGACAAAAAATGATTTCCTTGGAAACGATGAGATTGAAATTTTATCTGAAGAGTTTGATGTTGAAGTAACTATTATTGATCCTAAAGATGAGTTTACTCAAGAAGTTGAAGATATCGAAGAGGATCCAGATGCAACTGAAAGAGCTCCTGTTATTACAATTATGGGGCATGTTGATCATGGTAAAACTTCATTGCTTGATGCTATTCGTGAAGCAAAAGTAACTGATGGTGAAGCGGGTGGAATTACTCAGCATATTGGTGCATATACAATTGAACAACATGGAAAAGCTATAACATTCATAGATACTCCGGGTCATGCTGCATTCTCTCATATGCGTCAAAAAGGTACAGAGATTACAGATATTATTATTATTGTTGTTGCTGCTGATGATGGTGTTAAACCACAAACTCTTGAGGTGATTAAATTAGCTAAAGAATCTGGTGCCCCTATTATTGTTGCATTAAATAAAATGGATAAAGAAACAGCTCAACCAGACTTAGTTAAAGGTCAAATGGCTGAACATGGAATCTCTCCAGTTGATTGGGGTGGAGATATAGAGTTCGTTCCTGTTTCTGCAAAATCAGGTTTGGGTATTGATGATTTACTTGAAAACATTCTCACAACAGCTGAGATTTTAGAGCTTAAAGCGAATGAAAATGTACTGGCAAAAGCTGCTGTTATTGAATCTTCTTTAGAGAAAGGTCGTGGTCCAGTGGCAACAGTTATTGTACAAAATGGTACACTTAAAGTTGGAGATTATGTTGTTTGTGGTGCTGCTCATGGTCGTGTAAAAGCACTTATGGATGAAAATAATAAGCAAGTGAAAAAACTTCTTCCAAGTCATACAGCAGTTGTTGCAGGTCTTAATGAAGTTCCTGCATCTGGTGAGATTATGATGGTTATGAACAGTGATAAAGAAGCAAAAGAGTTTGCACTTAAAAGACATGAGTATGATAGACATAAAGAGCTTTCAATCAGTACAAAATCATCTCTTGAAGATATGACGGCTATGATTGCAGAGGGTAAATTGAAATCTCTTAAAGTTGTTCTTAAAACAGATGTTCATGGTACTCTTGAAGCGATTAAAACTTCACTAAATGAACTTAGAAATGATGAAGTAAAAGTAAATGTTATCTCATCTGGTGTTGGTGGAATTACAGAAAATGATGTTGAATTAGTAAATAACTCAGAAAACTGTGTTCTTCTTGGTTTCAATGTTCGTCCAACTGGTGCTGTTAAAGCATCTGCGAAACAAAAAAGTGTTGAGATTAAAACTTACTCAATCATCTACCAACTTCTTGATGATATTACTGGAATGCTTACAGGTATGATGGCTCCAAAATATACAGAAGAGAATACTGGTCAGGCAGAAGTTAGAGAAGTATTTAAGATTCCTAAAGGTGTTGTTGCTGGATCTGTTGTTGTTGATGGAAGACTTATCCGTGGTGGTATGGTTCGTGTTATTCGTGATGGTGTTGTTCATTACGAAGGTGAGCTTACTTCACTTAAACGCTTTAAAGATGATGTTGAAGAGATTGGTAACGGTTATGAGTGTGGTGTTGTTATCAGTGGTTATGACGATGTTATACCAGGTGATGTACTTGAAACATTCAAAAAAGTTGAGCAAAAAGTTTCTCTGTAGATGACTGAAGCAGAAATAAAGTTAAAAAGAACGGAATCAATTCTTAAAGAATTGATTCCAGAAGCACTTGGGTCTATGAATGACAAAAGACTTCATGAATTGGACATAGTAGAAGTTAAATGTTCTCGTGGTAAGAGTGATGCTAAAGTTTATATGAATCCTGCGGGACTATCAGAACAAGGCAAAAGAGATTATCTTAAACTTTTAAGAAAAGCTCGTCCAATTGTTGAGACTTTTTGTATGAAAGACCAAGGTTGGTTTAGATCCCCAAAATTCACATTTGAATTTGATGAACAGATAGAAAAATCAAAAAACATAGAAGAGTTATTTAAACGCATTGCTAAAAATAAAGGGGAAGAATAATGTCACTACAAAGCGATATAAATTCACTTGTTAAATCAGTTGATTTAGAACTTTATGATACAAGTATTGTAAATGAAGGTGATGAGACAATTTACCGTGTAAGTGTAATATCAACTGAGATTATAGATGGTAAAAGAGCTGGTGTAAGTCTAGATTCATGTGTTGAACTTACACATCTTATCTCTCCACTTTTAGATGTTACTCCTCCAGTTTCAGGTGATTATAGACTTGAAGTTGGTTCACCTGGTATTGAGAGAAAAATGACAACTATAAATCATTTTAAACTTAGTATCGGTGAGAAAGTATCTATTCTTTTGTCAGATAAAGAAAAATATAAAGGTGTGTTAACAAATGTTGAAGGCTCTAAAATATTTATTAATGTAAAAGATGAAGTGAAAGATATTGAGTTTAATGATATTATAAAAGCTAAAACTTACTTTGAATGGTAGTCGATAGTAGCTTTTATATGCAACTAGCCTTAAAAGAGGCTTGGAAATATCAAGGTTTGACTTACCCAAATCCAGCAGTTGGTTGCTGTATTATAGGTGCTCACGGGGAGCTTTTAGCAATAGAGGCTCACCATAAAGCAGGGGAGCCTCATGCAGAGGTTATGGCTTTACAATCTGCATACTATAAAATTACAAAAGATTCTAAGATTCTACATCTTAAAAACTCTTCCGATATACATCAATATCTTTTAAATAACCATAACAATATTTTTAATAATATATCTGTATTTACTACATTGGAACCATGTTCACATATTGGAAAAACACCATCATGTGCAACACTTCTATCAAATCTAAATATTAAGAAAGTTTATGTAGGTTCATTAGATTCTAACAAAGAAGCGTCAAATGGAAATAATATTTTAAAAGCTTCTGGTGTAGAGGTTTATTCTAATATATTGAAAAAAAAGTGTGATGATTTATTAGAGCCATTTAATAAATTTAAAGAGAAAAATTTTATATTTTTTAAATGGGCTCAGAGATTAGATGCAACAACTGACAATGGAATTGTTAGTTCTAAGGATTCAAGAAAAAATGTTCATGCTATGAGAGATGTATGTGATTTATTGGTTATTGGTGGGAATACAGTTAGACTTGATAGACCAACTCTTGATTCTAGGTTAGTAGATGGAAAAGCACCTGATATATTAATTCTCTCAAGGAAAAATGATTTTGATACAACTATCCCTCTTTTTGATGTTAAGAATAGAGAAGTTTTTATAGCTGATAATTTTGATTTATTAGATGATTATAAAAACATTATGATAGAGGGAAGCTCTAAAATGTTTGGGTTAAGTAGAGATATTATTGATTATTATCTTTGTTATATAGCTCCAACTTTTGGTGGGACGAATGGATTTGATAATATAAAAGGTAAGTTTGAGATTTTAAATATACAAAAAGAGACACAAGATATAATTATGTGGATGAAAAGGGAATTATAAAATATGCAAGAAAATAATAAACAAGAAAAAATAGTATCAATGTTTGACAATATAGCACCAACTTACGATACAGCGAACCGTGTAATGAGTATGGGTGTTGATAAGAGTTGGAGAAGAAAAGCTTGTGATTTAGCTTATGAATATTACGGAAAAAAATCTGTTGATAGAATTGTAGATGTAGCTTGTGGAACTGGTGATATGATGGATTTTTGGAGAACTAGAGCAGAAAAATCTTCAATTTCGGTGAGTGAGATAGTAGGAGTTGATCCATCAAATGGTATGGTCGATGTAGCAAGAGAAAAGTATCCAAAATTTAATTATCATATAGCAAAAGCTACTGAGATTCCATTAGAAGATTCTAGTGCTGATTTTTTAAGTATCACTTATGGGATTAGAAATGTAGTTGAGAGAGAAGAGGCTTTAAAAGAGTTTAATAGAGTTCTGAAAAAAGATGGACTTGTAGTTATTTTAGAGTTTATGAAAAATGAAAACCCATCACTACTTGGAAAGATTAGAGATTTTTATATGAATAGAGTTCTTCCAAAAGTTGGTGGATTTATATCTAAAAACCTAGAAGCTTATGAATATTTACCAAACTCTATAGGGGATTTTGCAACTGTTTCTCAAATGCAAAGAGAGTTAGAATCAGAAGGATTTGAGATACTTTATACAAAATCTTTCTCTATGGATATCTCTACACTTCTTATTGCTAGAAAGAAATAGGTTAATATTTAGATGCACACACTTAGTGTATCTGCTTTAAATGAGCAGATAAAAGGGCTTTTAGAAACTAGTTTTTCTCGTGTGCTTGTTGAGGGAGAACTCTCCCGTATCACTTTTCACAATAGTGGACATATCTATTTTACACTTAAAGATTCATCATCAACACTAAAAGCAGTTATGTTTAGAGGAAATGCCTCAAAGCTAAAGTTTCAGCTCAAAGAGGGTTTAAAAGTTATACTCGATGGTGCCATCACTCTTTATAAACCTCGTGGCGAATACCAAATAAACTGTTTTAGCATCCAACCATCAGGACAGGGTGCTTTGGCTTTATCGTATGAACAGTTAAAAGAGAAATTATCCTCCCAAGGTTATTTTGCACCTGAGATAAAAAAACAATTTCCAAAATTTCCATCAAGAATCGCTCTTATAACTTCAGCAACATCAGCAGCACTACAAGATATGCTAAGAGTTGCAAATAGAAGATACAGAGTTTTAGATATTGATATTTATGATGTTTTAGTTCAAGGTGAAAGTGCTGGATTTGAGATAGCAAATGCTACAAAACTTGCTGATACTAAATCTTATGACATTATAGTTATTGGTCGTGGAGGTGGAAGTATAGAGGACTTATGGGCTTTTAACGAAGAGATAGTAGCAGATGCTATTTTTAGAGCCACTACCCCGATTGTATCAGCAGTTGGACATGAGATAGATTGGCTCATAAGTGATTTTGTGTCAGATTTGAGAAGCCCAACACCGAGTGCTGCAATGGAGATGATATTGCCAGACACTAATGAACTGTATCAATATATAGATTCTATTGCTACTCAATTTACTCAAATATTATCACAAAAGATTTATATAAAACAACAAGAGTTGATACATATAAAAGATTCATACTCTCAACACTCAATAGAGAAAAAATTAATTATAAGAAATGAAGAGATTAAAAGAGTAAAAGAAAATTATGAACAGACTATCTCTTTCAAAATTCAAAATTTTTCTAAAGAGTTAGAGCATATTAAAAATAGATTTCCATACACAAAAGATTCAATTATAAATATTAAGCAGAATCAAATACTTAATCTTAAAAAAATGTTAGAATCAAACAATCCAAAATTGAAAATAAAAACTGGATTTGCACAAATATCAAAAAATAAAAAAGTTATAGATATATCAGAGTTAAATATAAATGATACTTTTGAACTTCAAAGTGATGATGTTTATATGAGTGCAACAGTTACTAAAAAGGAACAAAAATGAGTTATCCAAAGTTTTATGATGAAGTAGAAGTTATTAAGATGATAGACCCCCTTTCAAATGTTTTAGGTGCATTTGATGGTGGTGAGTATGAGTTTAATTATATCGATGTTGTAAAA